>NZ_JBQKUH010000024.1:0-61667 GCF_054968485.1 Leisingera sp. G5_S3_59_S7 | reverse complement strand
AGCGCTTAGCAGGTTGGGCTGCACCAAATCTGCTTCAGAGCCAAAGTTCCATGCCGATTGACACTTTAGCGACTTGAAACACTCAAGTAAGGGCGCAGGACACAACCACCTGCCTCACACAGCTTGAGCTGTGACCAGTTGGAAATGTAGAACCTGTTCGTTTCATCAGGTTCTACTTTCCATAAACTGGCTAACGGTTAGGCAAGCTCACGCGCAATGTGACGTGCCTGGGTCTGAGCTGAGGCGACCGAAGCTTTGTGACGCTCATCGGCGAATTCCTGATACTCGGCCGCAGCTTCGAACATGCGTTCTGCGCCCAGGTACTTGCGCAATGTGCTGATATGCGCAGAAAGGTGACCCGAGTCATTACGAATTCCACCCTCCTCAAAGCCGAATTCGCCAGCCGATGTCAGCAGCACCAGTGTTTTGCCGGACATGATCGGTTCCAGAGGGAAGTCGCCGCGCGCCAAATCAAACGTAAAGGTCTTGTTGATCCGGATGATCTGATCAAACCAAGCCTTCAGGGCTGCGGGCATGCCGTAGTTGTACATGGGCGTCGAAATCAGCAGGATGTCAGAGCGGTCGAGCTCGTCAATCAGCGTATCAGACAAGCTGACCAAAGCGTTCTGTTCAGGAGTGCGTTCCTCTTCTGCTGTGAAGACGGACGCAATCCAATCGTTGGAAATGAAATCCGGCGGGGTCATTCCGACGTCACGCAGAATAATCTCGACGTCCGGATCAACCGTTTTCCATTCTTCCACGAAACTGTCCGCCAAGGCGCGGGAAATGGAGTTATAGGCCGCAACAGGGTTGTCGGTGCGGCGCACGCTGGCGTCAATTCTCAGGATTGTGGTCATATTGTCACCTAGTCAGTTTGCAATGAACCAATCAAAGGTGAAGCCAATGACGCGCGGGTACAAATGAAGAGAATTCTGAATAGAGTGAACTGACCTCACCCATCTCTAATCGCTGAAAAAATCTTCTCCAGATGAGACGCCGTCGCGAGTACATCCGCATCCCTGTTTGCGCCGCCGCTCAAGGATAGGCTGATCCCCGGTCTTCGGTCTCCAAATGGAATGGAAATTGTTGGGGCATTGAGGAAAGCGGCTTTCATCGATACCGACAGGATAAGGGCGTTTTCCCGTGCAAAGACCCCTTTATCGCGGGTCACAGCCTGAACAGACGGCGGGTACGACGGCAATGTCGGGTAAAGCAGCATCTTCCCTGCCAGTTCCCTGCCAAAGTCCGGGATGAGGGCCCGCCGGATTTCCAGCAATGCCTGCAGATCTGTGCCAAGGATTGAAGCCGCCTGAGCAAGGCGATCCTGCACATTTGGGTCCAGTCTGGCCTGCTGGTCTCCGACCAAACCTGGCAGAAGACGAAAGGCTTCGGCACTCACCAGCGTTCCATAGGTTTGGAAAATCTCCGTGATACAAGTGAAACTTCGGATTTCAACCCTTTCCAATTCGATGCCATGATCGGACAAATGCTGCAGGACCTGTTCGTACATTGTCTTGATTTTCGGGGTAAATCCCGCTAGAGCATCTTCCCTCAGGCACAGAATTTCACGACAGGCGTGCCCGGTTTCTTTGCAATCCGACAAAACGCGATCCACAGCGCAAATCTGACTGACGTTTAAAGCGAGTGAGCCTGGCGTATCCAGAGAAGGCGCCAGAGGTAAAACCCCGGCGCGTTCATAGCGGTCCATAGTTGGGCGAAACCCCACCAGGCCCTGACAGGCGGCCGGAATGCGCACGGAGCCGGAGGTATCTGTGCCCAAGGCGATGTCGGCCAAGCCCAAGGCAACGGCTGACGCCGATCCGCTTGAGGACCCTCCAGGCACCATTGTGCTATCCAACGCATTCAGAGGGGTGCCGAAATGCGGATTAACTCCGAGCCCGGAGAAGGCGAATTCCGACATGTTCACATGGCCCAGAATGATCGCGCCCGCAGACCGGAGCCTGGCCACGACCGGGGCGTCTTTGTCTGCTGGCTGAGGGTCGATGGCCAAAGATCCCGCATTGCTTCGGAGCGCTTGCACGTCGATATTGGCCTTCACCGCAAGAAACTGGCCGTCCAACGGCCCAAGCATCTTCCCTGCGGCCTGCCGCGCGGCGGAGGATCGGGCATCCTGCAACAGTCTATCTGGCGCAACGCCAAGGAATACCTCGCGCTGCGCGTCGAGCGAAGCCAGGAAGTCGCGCGCCCGTTGAAGGATATTCATGCCGTCAGGACCGGAGCCTGATAATAGGGCAGCTCTTCAACCCGTACGCTTTGCCGGTCAGCCTCATATTGCGTGCGCACGTGTTGCGCGATCTCTCCGAGAGTGGCGAACCAGACGTCACCCCTCTTCAAGATAGTTTCCATCCAGTCTTCCACCTGCCGCCACCGCGCCAAACGCCCGGTCAGGAAGGGATGCCAGATGCCAATCCAGAAGCCGCCTTCTTCGTATTGGGCTTCGAATTCCTCCCAAAATGGGGTCAGCCCGGCGCGTGGCCCGGCGACGGGCATCATGTAGCCAATCTCCTCAAAATGGGCGAATTGCGGCCAGTCGTCGGTCCCCCAATGCGACGGAAGTTCGACCAAAGTCCGCCCGCCGGATCGCATGAGATATGGCACATCATCCGCCATCAGCGAACTATCATAGTCGAATTCATGCTTGTTCAGCAAGTCGATGACGGCTTGCGTCACATTGTAAACCGGCGCGCGATAGCCTTTTGGCACATTGCCCAGAACCCGCTTATGCGACTCCAGCGCGCGTTCAAACCAATAGGCTTGTTCAGACGCGCTATGGTTTGTCGGGTCTTCGTGCAAATAGCCATGATGGCCGATTTCATGACCATCTTTCAGGATGGCTTGCATAGCATCTGGATATTGCTCCACGACCCATCCGGGGGCGAAGAAGGACTGTTTCAGCCCAAGACGTTTGTAGGTTTCCAGAATCCGAGGGATGGCAACCGTCGGCCCGTAGCGTCCCATGGAGATCGGATAGAGGCGATCATGCCCGTCGACCGGCTTTGCGATATGGATCAGGCTGTCCGCATCGATATCAAAGGTGATTGCACAGGCGCATCGCGCGCCGTTCGGCCAGATAATTTTCTTCTGCATGGTCTTGCTCCTCTGTCACTTTTGCGGGGCGTTTTTCGTCAACCAATCGTCATACCAGCGCTGCAATGCGGATTTTACGGCGGCATATTCACTGGCGCTCAGCCTTTGATCCGCGGCGCGCTGCATGCCGTCGGTGATGTTTTGAAGAATTTTCGTTTCGTCGCACTTTTTGGCTTCGCCGTGCGAAACGGCCAGTTGTCCGCCGGTGAAGACACTCTGGATATCCGTGGATTTTGCCGAGCTGACCAACAGCTCAACCGGATCAATGCCGGGGGCCAACCAGGGCCCTTCAAGACGGTCCAGGCGGAGGATTACAAAGTCGGCGCGTTTGCCGGCGGACAGGCTTCCGATGCTGTGATCCATACCCATCAAACGCGCGCCACCCATAGTGGCCATGTCGAAAACATCCTTCGCGGTCAGGCTTAGGTTTGCCCGATCACTTGACCAATAAAGGCTTTGCGCCAAACGCATTTCGGCGAACATATCGTCATCACCTGCCAGGCTGGTCCCATCCATCCCCAGTGCGAGGTTAATGCCCATCCGCTTCATCAATGGCGCGGGTGCAATGCCGGACCGCAGCCGCAAGTTGGAACTGGGATTGCACACGATATGCGCGCGCGCCTCGGCCACTTGCGCCAGATCTTTTTCGTCCGCCCAGACCATATGCGCCAAGGATAAGCCGTCAGAGAGCAGGCCAGCTTTACCCAATTCTGCGATGGCACCTTGAAAACTCCAGGCTGTAGCCGACAGGTGCTGCAGCCGAGACTCCTCGGCATGGGTGTGAATGCGCTGGCCGCTTTCGCGAACCTCCTTGGCGATGTCGCGCAGGGTCTCTTGGCCCGTCCAATGCGGTGCCGTGGGGCCAAACCAAACATCAGAGCATTCAGAAGCCGCGTATTCGCCATGCATCCGGGACAGAAGCCGCACAAAGCTTTGCGGTTCGATACGTGCGCGCGCAACGTGCTGGCGCTGCAGTTTGCATCGCAGAACCTCGGGCAAGGTGGTCAGAAACGACTGGCTTTGCCCGTATGGATGCACAAGCTGGTTGTGCCATCTCTCGCCCGGCGCGATGGCACAGGACAGGCCAAGCCCATTATATACGGCGATTTTGTCCCTTATCTTCGCTTCGGCAAAGGTCGCTGTGTGACCCGCGGTGCAGGCATCCACAACAGCCGTTACCCCATTCTTCAGCAAGCGCATTGCCGCGTATTCGGTGGCGAGGCGCGGCGCAACGTCAGCTGCGCCAGCGGAGGCGAAAATCCAAGGCTCTAACAGGTCATCCCGTATCCCTTGGTTGATCAGGTTCACCCCATAGCAATGGTGATGCGCATTCACAAACCCGGGCAGGATCGCAGTGTTTGTGTCCGAATGCACCCTTGCGCTGGGATAACGTGACTTTAATTCGGCCAGAGGCGCCAAGCCAGCTATTCTGCCGTCTAGAACATAAAGCGCGTAGTCGTTGTGACTGTTAAAGGCATCTTCGATGATCCAGCGGGCGGAAAATATGTCGCCGCCATCAGCCGTCATGAACAACAAATTCCAGCGCGCTCGGCTTGCCTTCGTCCCCGTTGACTGGGGTGACATCCTGCGGGCAGGCCGACATCACGGCGTAGACTGGCATCTCAGCTTTGAAGGTCATGCTGTCCCCCGGCTTTGACACTGGCGCAGCCCAGGCAAGGCTGCCATCAGGGTGAACTGGGACGTGCATCCACAGATTGAAGGGCGCTGGCACATGCGGTGCTTTTTTCCCGATAGCAAGCAAGGCCTGCCTCAAGTTGTCGGCGCAATTGTCGTGGTAATCAGTGACGCCCAATTGCTTGTACCGGTTGGCATCGCAAGCGGCGATCGTTGTGTCATGAACACCCGGCGAGGTGTCTTGGGTCAGCGTCAAAAGAGGATTGCGCAGATTGCTGACCAACCTGTCACCGACCTTTGGGAAAACAGACAGAAGATCCGTGTGCACATGCGGCATTGACATATATTCATGCAGCTCTGCCGCATTGAACGCCCAGAAATCGCAGACTTGCCAGCCGGTCGGATTGGTGATGGTCAAAGTCTGCCCGGCTGTCAAACGCACCGCGACACCGCAACGTGCTGGCACTGTATACCGTTCTGCAATGACCGGGATGCCGTCGGCAGAGACCGTGCTGTTCAGTGTTTGATTGAAACCATCGGGTTGGGAAGGGTCAAAACTTTGCATGCGCAAGAACTCCTGATTAGGGGTTCAGAAACGCATGCTTCCCGGCAATTTAGAAATGACAAAAATTCAAGCGACGGATTAGATCGTTGCGGACGCGCTAATCTTCAAAAAACCTTTGACCTACGGCGCTGTCGCGAAACTCATCTGCTTGGTCCAATAGCCATTCCCGGAACACACGAACGCGTGCACGATTGGCGTAAGTTTCCGGGCAGACGAGAAAATAGCTCTTGTTCTTCAATGCCGTGTCAAAGGGAGCGACCAGCATATTGCGTTCCAGAAAACGCGCGGCGGCCAAAAGGCTGACCAGGGCCACACCATGACCATCGCTTGCCGTCAGCAAGCAGATGTGTTCCTCGGAATAGGTGACATAGGGCTCGACATCACCAGTATGCAAGCCAGCCGCGTCCATCCAGCGCTCCCAACTCGGATCCGCATCGGAAAACCCGCTCCATTGGTATTCGATCAGACGAGACTTCAGAAGATCTTCGGGGGAACTCAGTGACTTCGCCTTTTCCACGCTGCAGACAGGGGCCACCCAGTCATTCAAGACCCAAGCCACATTGCTGTCAGGATAATCGCCGAAGCCATACCGAATGGCCACATCCACATCGCTGGATTTGAAATCCACCAGCTGATCGCTTGACAGAACCCTTACCGAAATCTCTGGGTATTTCTCGTAAAACCCTCGCAGCCGCGGACTAAGCCAATTAGCCGCAAAGGACCCGGTTGTTGAGATTGTCAATGTGCCCGCAAGGTCGTCTTCCTCCAGCGCGAGAGAGGCGGCTTCGATGTTCTTGAAGGCCTCAATGATGTGGGGCGCGTAATTGGCCCCATCCTCCGTCAGTTTCAAGGCGCGGGTCAGCCGGTGGAACAGGGGCACCCCAAGTTGATCCTCCAGCGATTTGATCTGATGGGAAATGGCAGTCGGAGTAACGCATAGTTCATCGGCGGCATCCTTGAAACTCAGATGCCGGCAGGCCGCTTCGAAGGCCTGAATGCTTTTCAACGACGGAATCTTCGCCATGACGCGCGGCTTTGCTCTCCTGATGCGATGCTATTTCGTCGCTCTACTCTAACCCGATTGCCAGTTCACATGTTGGCGAAATTCTCAGCTGTGAGGTGAAAACATCTAATTTGAGAAGATAGGGCATTCTCTCTTGAATTTGCGTGAAAGTTGGGAGGTTGCCTTGGATCCATTTTTGAAAGTCACCGGCATCGACAAGTCGTTTGGCGCCGTTCGTGCATTGCACAACGTCAATCTGCTGGCCTCGAAGGGCGAGTGCATTGCGATTTTGGGCGAGAACGGAGCGGGGAAAACCACGTTCGCAAGCGTTCTGATCGGTCTGTATCAGCCCGATAGCGGCGAAATCAAACTGGGCGGAACACCTGTTTCGGTGACCAGCCCAGCAAGAGCTATTGAGCATGGGATCGGCATGATCCACCAGCATTTCAGCCTGGTCGGCGCGATGACCGCCGAAGAGAACATTCTGATCGGCTTGCCCAGCACAAAGAGGGGTGCCGAAGCGCGGGCGCGCATTCGGCAGCTTTGCAGCGACTTTGACTTTAACGTCGATTTCGACATCCGCGTGACGGAAATGCCTGTGGGCATGAAGCAAAGGGTGGAAATCCTTAAGGCGCTGTTTCGCGATGTATCGATCCTGATCCTGGATGAACCCACCAGCGTTCTTGCCCCGACCGAAGTCGCGCCGTTTCTCAAAGGGGTGCGCAAGCTGGTCGCCAACGGCTGCCTTGTCTTTTTCATCAGCCACAAGCTCGATGAAATCCGCGAAATTGCCGATCGCGTCATGATAATGCGCCATGGGCGTGTCGAGGGAGTTCTTCCGGTTGCGACCACGCCCATGGCCCATATGTCAGCGCTTATGATGGGAGAAAAGTCGACCGGCGAAACGGTAGAGACGCCCAAGGCCAAACAGGCGCGCAACGACGCCAGCTCAGCACCGGACGCTCTGGTTGTCTCTGATGTCTGCCTGACCGACCCAGGCGGCGCGGAAATCCTGCAAGATGTGACCCTCTCCGTGAAGGCTGGCGAAATCCTTGGAATCGCCGGGATCGATGGCAATGGCCAGACGGAGTTGAGCGAGGTGATCACCGGCCTCAAAAGGCAAACCAGCGGCGCCATCCACCTTAATGGCACGGAGATATCAAGCGCCTCCATCGCTTCGCGCATTGCAGATGGCATAGGCTTCGTGCCCGAGGACCGCCATGCCGAGGGCTTGGTCCTGTCGCTCAGTGTCGAAGAAAATATGGCCTTTCGATCCATTGGCGAAGACAGGTTCATGTCTGGCGGTCTGATTTCCCGGCGCGCAATGCACGAGATCGCAAGCGACGTGGTCGCGGCCTTTGACATCAGGCCCCCTGACCCGAAATTGAACGCCTCGGCCTTATCCGGTGGCAATCAACAAAAAATCGTTCTGGCCCGTGAAGTGGCCCGGGCGCGCAATCTCTTGGTCGTCGTACAGCCGACTAAAGGGCTTGATGTCGGCGCAACGGAATTTGTTCAGAACCAGATCCGTGCCGTCGCCCAAACAGGCGTGGGGGTTCTCTATATCTCCACTGAACTTGAACATGTGCTCGACATCTCTGACCGCGTCGCAGTGATGGCCTTTGGCCGGATCACGGGTGTTGTCGATCCAGAAAACACAACCCTTCAAGATATCGGGCTCTTGATGACCGCAGCGCCGGAGGAGGTACAATGAACAGATTCACCATGCAACGCCGGATTGCGATTGCTTTGCTTTTAGCGCTGAGTGTTGGCGGGGTGCTGATCCTGCTGGACGGGTATAACCCGTTTGAGGCCTATAAGGTTCTGTTTCTGGAATCCTTCCTAAATTACTGGGGTTTCTCCAATACTTTGGTCAAAGCCTCGCCGATGCTTCTGGCGGGGCTGGCCGTGATCATTCCGATGCGCGCCGGTGTGTTCAACATCGGTGGCGAGGGACAGATCTATATTGGCGGGTTGTTCGGCGCCGTCTTTGCTTTGGCGATCCCCGATCTGCCCGGTCTATTGGGCGTGCCGCTGATATTTGTCGCCGCCGCCATCGGCGGGGCGTTCTGGGCGGCAATTCCTGCTTATCTCAAAGCCTATCGGGGCACGAATGAGGTCATTGTCACGCTGCTGATGAACTTCATTGCGATCCACATCGTCAGCTACGCCGTGGCCGGGCCGCTATTGGCCGAAGGCGCGCCATATCCTTACTCGGAGGAAGTCTCAGAAGCCTATCGCTTGCCTATTCTGATGCCGCGATCTGATACCCATGTGGGCTTTGTATTCGGGCTGGCCATGACGGTCATCTTGTATTTCTGGCTGCGCTTCACGCCATCGGGTTTCCAGCTGGACCTTGTGGGGCGCAATGCGCGCGCTGCGGCCTATGCCGGTGTGGACCAGAAAATGACCGTCATCCGCGCCATGTTGAT
Organism: Leisingera sp. G5_S3_59_S7; assembly: GCF_054968485.1. NCBI lineage: Bacteria > Pseudomonadati > Pseudomonadota > Alphaproteobacteria > Rhodobacterales > Roseobacteraceae > Leisingera > Leisingera sp. G5_S3_59_S7. Next base: position 52,924 of record NZ_JBQKUH010000024.1, on the reverse strand, counting down.
TGGCGGCAGCCTTGCAGGCATGGCCGGCGCAATCGAGGTGATCGGGTTGAAGTACCGCCTGTTCCACCTGTTTAGCGATGGCTACGGCTATGACGGAATTGTCGTAGCCTTCCTTGCGGCTCTTAACCCAATTGTCGCGCCTTTGACCGCGCTGTTCCTTGCCGGGCTGTCTGCCGGCGCGGGAACGATGCAACGGGCCGTCGGGGTCGACAGTTCCGTCATCGACGTGGTCGAGGGGCTCGTCGTGGTTCTTGTCGCCGCCGCCCTCGTGACACCGCGAACCAGGTCAGCATCCATTCTGAAACCCTTGGCAAGAAACCTGCGGCTGCGCCGCCAAACACAACGCGAAAAGAAAGAGGCATAGACTATGATTGATCTTGTTTTGCTGGGCGACGTCCTTGCCGGAACCGCCCGATTGGGTACGCCAATTGCTTTTGCTGCCCTTGGCGGGGTGATCGCGGAACGTGGCGGGCTGTACAACATCGGCCTCGAAGGTCAGATCCTTGCCGGAGCGCTTGGCGCTGCAGCTGGATCTTTCGCAACCGGCTCCGCCATGATCGGGCTCGGATGCGGGATCATTTGCGGCCTGATCTCAGGCCTGCTGCTTGGGTATATGTCGATTCGGCTGCGCATCAACCAGCTGGTTGGCGGTATCGCGCTCAACCTGCTGCTGGCCGGTCTCACAGCTTTTCTGTCTCGGCAGATATTCGGGGCTCAGGCCGGAGGGGCGCGGGTAAACGGGTTCTCGCAGACCGATATTCCCTTCTTGTCAGATCTTCCCGTCGTTGGCCCGTCCCTGTTTTCCCAGGATCCGCTGTTCTACCTTTTGATCGGATTGGCAATAGCAGCCTGGTTCTGGCTGATGAAATCCCACAAGGGTCTGGACCTGCGCGCCGTTGGCGAAAACCCGAAGGCTGCGGACTTGGCCGGAGTTCCTGTCTTTCGCATGCAATATCTCGCAATTGCAGTCAGCGGAGCCCTCGCGGCGCTGGCCGGGGTGCATCTGGTCTTGTCGCAAGTCTATGTGTTTGCGGAAGGCATGAGCGCGGGTAAAGGCTTCATAGCGCTTGCGGCAATCATCTTGGGACGTTGGTCGCCCATTGGCGCGATCTGCGCGGCGCTTTTCTTCGGCTTCTGTGATGCGGTGCAGTTCAAACTGCAATTCACCTCGCCAGAGATTCCCTATCAGCTCTTCCTGATCTTGCCTTACCTCGCATCGCTCATCGCACTCGTGGTCCTCGGCGCCAAGGCCAGCGCACCTGCATGCGTCGGACTGCCCTACGACCGGGAGCATCGATAAATCTCAGCCGTGACGTGAGAAACCATCGTTTTTCACGCCGCGATCCTCCCGTCACCCTGACAACACATATCCAATATGGGAGAACAACAATGCAATTGATTTCCAAACTATTGGCGGGGCTTGCGGCACTGATGTTGGCCGGGCCTGCGGCCGCTGACGGGATCGAACGCGCCGCGATCGTTATGCCCGGATCGATTTCTGATAATGGCTGGAACCAAGCCGGATTCGAAGGTCTCACCAAGGCAGGTGAAGCGCTCGGCTTTGAAGCCGCCTTTTCTGAAAGCGTGCATCAGCCGGAACAAATCGAAGTCCTGAGTGACTACGCACGCCGGGGATATGACCTCGTGATCGGTCACGGCGGAGAATTCCAGGACGCAGTGGAACGTGTCGCAGCCCGCTTCCCGGAAACCATGTTCATTGTGAACAACGGACTGGGCACCAAAGACAACATTGCCAACGCGGATTTCTATTTCAGCCAAATCGCTTATCTGATGGGCTACGTTGCTGGCTCCATGTCAGACACAGGCACCATCGGCATCATCGCGGCGCAGCAGTTCAAGTTCACGACCGACACGGTTGCTGGCTACGAAGCGGGCGCCAAAGCGGCCAATCCGGACGTCAGAGTTCTGGTTACCTGGACCGGCGACTGGGATGACATCGCCAAGGGCAAAGAAGCTGCCTTGAACCAAATTTCCCAAGGCGCTGATGTCGTCTGGCCGACAATGGACAGTGCGACGCTGGGCTCGATGCAAGCCGTTCAGGAAAAAGGCGTCTATGGCATCGGTATCTATCGTGATGCGATCAACGAATGGCCGGAAATCCTGCAGTCCGCTATTCTGGATGTCCGAGGCAACATGCGGTCCTACCTGGAACTGGCAGCTGCTGGAAAATTGGAAGGTGCACTCTACCGGGCGGATATGGGCAATGAACTGGCCATGCGGATCGGGTCGTTCCACCCAGATATCCCGGTGGACGTTGTGGATGAAGTCAACAAACTGATCGACGCCATGAAGTCCGGCAATTTGGTTGTAAGTCCACAATAATGCATCCCTGATAATCGCTCCTCCTTTTACTCTCGCCCCCAAGTCTGGGGGCTTTTTTATGGCTAGAGAAATCAATGATTGAAGCCTTTCGCTTGTACCGCGTGGGACTTTGTTACCCCCGATTTCGCCGGAGTCGCTAGACTTTCTATTGCTGGTTTTCAGTGGGACAATACCCGCCAATGAAAAAATCCAGGACTGCCTAAGATCCAACCATGCAAACGCTCAATGAACACCATCCGTGCAAAATTTTTCACCAGACATCCATGCACATTGCAGCATCTGTCAAACTGGGCTCGAAGCCCCATTTCGCCGCGCGCGGCACGAATGTCTGCTTCAGCCAGTGGAAAACCTAGGAGTCGCAAAAGGTAACTTTGCTGAGTCGGCTGAAAATATTTCGCTTTAAAATCAAGCAACCAAGCTCCCCAAAAAGGCAAAACCTTTCCTTTTTCGTGTCTCCAACATCCCCGATCGCGCCTCCTGTTCCGCCAGTGGCGAAGCCTTCCCTGATTTTCACTTCGGAAGACCTCGTGTCTTCCGGAGGGCAAAGCAGGGTGGGCGCAGCCCGGACTGCGGCCGGACGGTGATCTGACACACGGGGCCGGAGCGGTGAAATTGGGAGGGGCCCGCGCCTGGCGCGGGAGGAACCGGATTTCTCCGTGGAGGCTGACGCGCAGCGGCATCAGAACCCGTGTTCAGATTGCCGGCCGGATGGCAGGCGGACCAATCAAACGGAAGATGCCAGGCGCGCTAGAGCGGAGCGGAGGCGCGGCTGACTTCTGTGCAAGCGATCGCGGTCTCGTCCGCGATCACATTTTAACTTAGCCCGGAAGGTTAGGGGGAAGCAGCCGGGGAGATCTTTAGCTGTCCCTCGCCCCGCAGTTCACGAACTAACACACAGCCGGACGCAGCGGACTTTGGCCTTACTAGTGTTCGCAATGTCCGCCCACAGCCCGAAGCGGAAGCACAACTTGTGGTGCGAATCTGCGATAGCTGACCTTCACTACACTGGCAGTGAACTGGAAGATAGCGAAGTCGCGGCTGTCAGCAGTGGTTCAGTCAACGGGAGTTTCAGGGGAACGTAGCAACGGTTTCATAGCTTCTGGATTCGCTGTGGTATTCTGCCTAACCTGTTCTGAACTCATGGAGCTAGGAAAGTGGAACGCCGCCTCGCCGCGATACTTGCCGCCGATGTCGTTGGCTACAGCCGTCTCATCCGCGATAATGAAGCCGGTACTCTGGAGACAGTCAAAACGCATCGTGAACGTCTATTCGAGCCAATTGTATCGGCTAGGGGCGGACGCATTGTAAAACTGATGGGTGACGGGCTGCTAATTGAATTTGCCAGCGCCGTCGAGGCCGTTTGTTGTGCCGTCGAAATGCAGCATTTTATCGGAATCGAGAACAAGAACTTGCCGGAAGACGCTCAGGTCCGATATCGAATCGGGCTCAACGTCGGCGATATCGTAGTTGATCAGGGCGACATCCAAGGCGATGGCGTTAACATCGCCGCTCGGATGGAAAGCCTGGCCGATCCTGCGGGCATCTGCATGTCTGGCAGTGTCTTCGATCAGGTTAAGGACAAAATCGACCTCACATTTGAAGATGCGGGCATGCATCAGGTCAAGAACATGGCGGACCCGTTGCACGTATTCAGGCTGGCGCTTGATGCAAAGGCCACGGCCTTGGTATCGCCCGTTGTGCGAAGTGCAGCAAAGCCTGCAAAACGTAGGTTCGCAGTTGCCATCGTCGTCGTGCTCGCCTTGGCCCTGGGCGTGGCGGCATGGTGGCAGCCTTGGAGCCCTGCCGTGATATCGTCCGCCAATGGCGGCAAAAATTTGCCTGCGACCGGCAAGCCGTCTATCGCGGTCATGGCTTTCGACAATCTGAACAATGACCCGAGCCAGGATTACCTGAGTGATGGTCTGAGTGAGAACATCCTGACGGCGCTGTCGCGGTTCTCCGACTTCTTTGTAATCGCGCGCAATTCAACCTTTTCGTACAAGGATAAGCCCACAGAGCCGCAGCAGATCGCGCAGGAGCTCGGCGTGAGATACATCGTCGACGGCAGTGTTCAGATCGCAGGTGAGCGCTTGCGCGCAAATGCGCAATTAATTGATGCCACGACCGGCAAGCATCTATGGGCGGAACAATACGATCGTAATCTGCAGGACATTTTTCAGGTTCAGGATGAAATTACCCGCACCGTCGCTTCTACGTTGAGTACGAGCATCAACCTCGCCGAGTATGACCGGTTGAAGCATCAGCCCACTGAAAGCCTCGGGGCCTATGAACTCTCCACACGCGCTCAGGAACACTCGCTTAGATTCAACAAGACTGACAACATTCAAGCCCAGCAACTGAGCGAGCAGGCGATTGCGCTCGATCCAGACTTCGCGGGCGCATATGCCGAACTTGCCTGGGCTCATGCCTTTGGCTACCGCTTTGGCTGGAGCAAAGACCTTTCACGCGAAGAATCGCTCGGTCTTGCCCTTGAAATGGCCAGAAAGGCGATTGATCTCGAACCACTCAATTTTGCCGGCTACGCCGTTCTGGCTTATGTCACGATGTATAGCGGTGATCTCGACCGGGCTGTTACGCTCTATGACAAGGCTCTCTCGCTGAACCCGAATTCTGCAGGCACCCTCGTGGATTCAACCGACCCTCTGGTCTACAGCGGACTCGCCGAAGAAGCCGTTGAACGGATGCGGTCGGCCATTCGCCTCAACCCTCATCATCCGGATTGGTATCTGTGGAACCTGGGGTGGGCACAGTACTTTGCGGAAGATTATGCGGGCGCCCTTGCTTCGATAGAAAAGATGAACGAGGTTCCGGATCGCCTAAGACGCACGCTTGCGCCAATACTCTTGCGGTTGGGCCGAGAAGATGATGCAAAATCGATGATCGACGGATTTTTGGAAGACAACCCCAGCTACAGCATCGAAGAGGCTAAGAAAGCGCCGTTCGAGAGCGAAGAGTACCTCAACCGATGGTTGGATGACTTGCGCAGATTGGGGGTGCCGGAAACCACGCGTTGAATGGTTGGGTCGGTAAAGCTGTGGCGAGCAAGACCGCGAAGATCAGGCTTTGGCGGCAGTATGCAATTTCGCAGCTCTGAGCATCCGGCCTGCTGTCCGCCGCAATCAGCGTAATAAATCTGCAGGCGGGAAGCCGTTATATATATGCGGCGTCTGGAGGGCACCGGGCTTTCAACTTGACGGCTGGAAGTTCCAGGGGAGGAGTTTGTCGAGCCGACTGGCAGGGTGACCTGCAGCGATGGCTTCGAGCGTGGCCTGGAGGTAGGCGAAGGGCTCGGCGCCGTTGGTCTTCGCCGTGGCAATGAGCGAAGCGATGCGGTCCCAGGCCTTTGTTGACCTCCCGAAGCGCATCCCCTTGCATGAAGCCCTTTTTACCTTAACTCCTTGTCGATGAGCCCAAGAACTTCGTAATTGAGGAGAGCAAATTGACAGTTTCACGCTCTCCAGAGCAGTTGCTCAACCCTCGCCCGGAGGGGCTGTATTGCCCGGCAGGTGATTTCTTCATTGATCCGGTGCGGCCAGTGCCGCGCGCAATGATTACGCACGGCCATGCCGACCATGCGCGCGCAGGCCACGGCACTGTCTGGGCAAGCCCGCAAACGCTGGACATCATGGCGATCCGCTACGGCGAGGCGTTTTGCGAAACCCGCGTTCCGGTGGAAGACAGAATAGAGATGGACGGCATCCGCGTGGCGTTTACGCCAGCCGGGCACGTTCTTGGGTCCTGTCAGATCACAGTGGAGGATGGCAGCACAGCTATCACCGTCTCCGGCGATTATGCCCGGGCCGGCAACCCGGCCTGTGCGCCATTCCAGCTGGCTCCCTGCGATATCTTCGTGACCGAGGCAACCTTTGGCCTGCCAGTGTTCAATCATCCCGCGCCCCTTTCCGAGATCGAAAAACTGCTGCGGTCAGTGACCGCGCAGCCAGACCGCTGCCATCTCGTCGGGGCCTACGCGTTGGGCAAGGCACAGCGGATCATAGCGCTCCTGAGACAGGCAGGCTGGGAGCAGCCAATCTATATTCACGGAGCGTTGCAGCGGCTGTGCGACTACCACATCGAGCAGGGCGTTGATCTGGGTGATCTGCGGCCTGCGACAACCGATGAGGGCAAGGCAGCTTTCAAAGGGCAGATCATCCTTGGCCCGCCGTCGGCGTTTGCTGCGACCTGGGCGCAGCGCTTTCCTGATCCGGTAATCTGTTTCGCGAGCGGCTGGATGCAGGTGCGCGCCCGGGCCCGCCAGCGCGGTGTTGAGCTTCCGCTGATCCTCAGCGATCACGCAGATTGGCAGGACCTGACCCGGACTATCCTGGAATTGGCCCCGCAACAGGTCTGGGTCACGCATGGCAGGGAGGATGCGCTGGTGCGCTGGTGTCAACTGAACCAGATCGCCGCCCGCCCGCTGCGGCTGGTCGGTTATGAAGAGGAAGCGGACTGATGCAGTCTTTCGCCACCCTTCTGGAGCAGCTCGCCTTTACGCCGTCGCGAAATGGCAAGATCGCTCATCTGGTGTCCGCTTTCCGCACGATGCCGGATCCGGAACGCGGCTACGCGCTGGCAGCAATTACCGGAGACCTTGCGCTCCGCAATGTGACGCCATCGCTTTTGCGGGGGCTGGTTGCAGAGGAAACCGATGCCGAACTGTTCCGCTTGTCTTATGATTTTGTCGGCGATCTGGCAGAAACCGTAGCTTTGATCTGGCCCCATTCCGGCACGGTGACAGACATGCCCCTGGCCGATGCGGTCGAGGAGCTGGCCGTCACCACCAAGGCAGAGCTGCCTGCCCTGATTGCCCGCCGTTTAACGCATATGACGCCTTCGCAGCGCTATGCCTATCTGAAGCTTGCCACAGGAGGTTTGCGGGTTGGTGTGTCGGCGCAGCTTGCCAGGAGCGCGCTGGCGCAATTTGGCGGTGTGGAGGTCACTGAGATCGAAGAGCTTTGGCACGGGCTGACCCCGCCCTACCTGCCACTGTTTGCCTGGCTCGAAGGCGGTGAGAAGCCGGTAAGCCTCGCGGCCGCCCCATTTCGGCCGGTGATGCTCTCGACGGCCATCAATCTGGAGGATCTGGCAGAGTTCGCACCAGCCGATTTCACGGCGGAATGGAAATGGGACGGCATTCGCGTTCAGGCGGTGAATGATGGCGGCACGAGGCGTCTTTATTCGCGGACGGGAGAAGATATTTCGCGATCGTTCCCCGATGTAATCAGCACCCTGAACTTCGATGGCACGCTGGACGGCGAGTTACTGGTAAAGCGGGCCGGTGAAGTCGCACCCTTTGGCGACCTGCAAAAACGTCTGGGCCGCAAGAAGCCAGGCAAGGCCATATTGGCGAGCCATCCCGCAGCGCTTCGGGTCTACGATCTGCTGTTTCTGAATGGCGAAGACTGGCGCAGGCGGCCGCTGGATCAGCGTCAGGCCGGCCTGCGTGAGATCGTGGCTGACCTCAGCGATCCGCGTATCGACCTTTCGCCCCCCCTTGCCTTTAACCGCTGGGAAGATCTGGCAGAGCTGCGCGCGAACCCGCCCGAAAGTGTGGTCGAGGGCGTCATGATCAAGCGCCTAGACAGTGCCTATATCGCTGGCCGCAAACGCGGGCACTGGTTCAAATGGAAGCGCGACCCGATGCTGGTGGACGCCGTCATGCTTTACGCGCAGCGCGGACACGGCAAACGCTCAGGCTATTATTCTGATTTCACATTCGGTGTGTGGCAGGGCGATCAGCTGGTGCCCGTGGGCAAGGCGTACTTTGGCTTTACCGATGCGGAACTGAAGGAACTGGACCGATTCGTGCGCGGCAACACCATCGACCGGTTCGGGCCGGTGCGTGCAGTCAAGCCTGAGCTGGTGCTGGAGGTGGCCTTTGAGGGTTTGAGTGAGTCCACCCGCCATAAAAGCGGCCTGGCAATGCGGTTTCCAAGAATCAACCGGATCAGGACCGACAAGCCGGCATCAGAAGCGGGGACGGTGGAGGAGCTGAGACAGCTACTTTGAGGCTTTGTTCTGGGTTGAGGCGGCTTCCGTCCTTCGAGCTGTGCCGCCTTGTCTGGCAGGGGTTCCGGCCCGGATCAGTGGACAATATCAGGTCGATCAGTCATCCATGTGCCGCACCAGCAGGCGGGAAACATAAATGTAACCGCCGACAGTGAACACACTCAAAACACTCGCACCCGCGGGACGGTCTTCCCTTCAGCAAATTCGCGCATTTGGGTTTGCCACCCCATGGAGCAAAAGTGAGCCCGCCCACACATACTGTCGTCAAAGAGAGCTACCCTATCCGGCGTGAGCCGGCCCTGTCGCCGCAACCTGCCTTGGGCTCTGATAGGCTGCAAAACGGCATAATTGCGGATGTGCTGAGTGTTTCAATCCTTTGCAGCCGTTGCCGGGACGTAAAATTGCGCAAAGCTGTCGCAATAAGCAACCCTTAAGATTCTCTATCTACCCTGCTTGCATCAACACTCGCAGGAGCAGAATAACAATGAAGACCCGTTTTGCCGCGCTTCTCTGCGCGGCTGCAGCCCTCATGTCAACACAAGCAATCGCCGCAGAGGTGGAAGTCCTTGTCGGGGACCTGCCGCCAATGGTCAACAAAGATGGCTCTGGCCGGGAGGCGGAGATCATCTCAACCACACTGGAACGTTGCGGCCATACTGCCAAGTTCACCATTCAGCCGTTCACGCGCCACTGGCAGTCGTTCGAGTCAGGAAAAGGAGACGCAGTCGCCACCGTGCCTGTCGGCATGCCAACCGCCGGCACGCAGACTGAACCCTACGTGTCCTATCAGAACGGGATCTCGTTTCTCAAATCCTCGGGTGCGCAGGTCAGCACGCTTGGAGATCTGAACGGTATGAAGATTGTCGCCTTCGAAGGCGCCGCCAGCATCATCCCCGGGCTTTCGGACGCGACCGGCGGCTTCAAGTCCTACCGCGAGATGGCCGATCAGGAAACACAGAGCAAGCTGCTGTATGGCAAGCGCGTGGATGGGATCGTCGGCGATGGCATGCTGTTTGCCGAATTCGCCCGCCACCTGCAGGAAGCCGGCGCCGCGTCGGGGGTGGATGCCAGTCAGCCGATTGAATTCCGTGCAATCTTCGAACCGACACCCTATGGCATGAGTTTCCGCGATCCAGCCATCGCCGAGGAGTTCAACCGCTGTTTTGCCGAGCTCGAAGAAGAAGGCAAAATCGCTGAGATCAATACCCGTTGGGCCGACAAATACCGCGACGCGCTGTCGGACAACTACATGTCCTATTGATCCCGGATTCAAGAACACAGCACCAGGAGGCAGAGGCGAAACCGGCTTTGCACAGCCTGTAAACGCAGGCTGTGCAATAGCAGGCCGTCATTGCCTGAATTTCGCGTTCGGCACCGGTAATGGCCTGGTGCCGGACGCCGCACGGGATCGTGCTCTTCAACTAAGTGGAGTGTCGGATGAGACGCCTGAAGAAACAAATTTTTGCGATGTCGATCAAGAAGCGGCTGCTGTTGCCGATCCTCGCATGCATCGTCCTTTCGAACGCTGCATACACAGCGTTTTGGGCGTCGAAACACTCCAGTGCGCTGCTTGAAGCCTTTGATAGCGAAGTTAACTTGGCGCAGACTTTTATGGCACCACCGGTGGCGGCTGCGGTTTGGGATTTCAACAGCGACGCGGCGCTTGGAGCGGTCCAAGGCGTGACGGAGATGCAGGATGCGCTGTTTGCCCAGGTCCTGGTGGACGGCGACCCGTTTGCCGAAATTTTCGTGGATGAAAGCCGCCGGGAAGACTGGACTGCTGCGGTGCCTGATCTTTTGGCCGCGACCGACGGCACGACGAGCCTGCAGGCGGGCGCGCTTGCCTACATCACCTTTCCTGTTATGCACCCCGAAGGCGGGCAGGTTGCCCAAATGGTTCTGGGCTTCAACAATGGCCGGGTGCAGGCGACGATCCAGCAGCTCTATCTGCAATCGGCTGTCATCAGCCTTGCGGTCTGCCTGATTGTCGGCCTTATCGTGTTCTTCTCGGCAGCCTCGGTGACCAAACCGCTGCATCGGATCATCAGTAGAATTACCGCTTTGAGAGAGGGCGATACTGTAAGCCCGGTGCCAGAGGAAGGGCGCAGCGACGAACTGGGGCACCTGGCCGGCGCCGTTGGCCAATTCATCGAAGCGATGCGGGCTAACGCAGAGCTTGAAGAGCAGTCGCACCGCGCCGCGGAGGAGCAGGCGGGCGTGGTGCGGGAACTGGCTGCCGGTTTGAACAATCTGGCCAAGGGATTGCTGTCGCACCGCATCACGCAGGAGATGAGCGGCGAATACACCACTCTTCGTGCGGACTTTAACCAGACGGCTGAGTCGCTGGACGGGCTGATTGGACGTGTGCTGCACACCATCACCGAAATCGAAGAGCAAACCAATCGCATGGCCCAAGGGTCCGACGACCTGTCGCGCCGCACTGAAACTCAGGCGGCGACCCTGGAACAAACAGCTGCAGCGCTGGACCAGATTACGACCAATGTGCGCGACGCTACCGAGCAGACAAGCTCGGTCGAGCATACGGTATCGGACACGCGCGCGGAAGCCTTGCGCTGCGGCGAGATAGTCCAGCGGGCCGTTGAAGCCATGCGCGAGATCGACGACTCAGCGGCCAAGATTTCCGAAATCAACGGTGTGATCGAAGGCATTTCTTTCCAGACGAACCTGCTGGCGCTCAATGCCGGGGTCGAGGCGGCCCGCGCGGGTGAAGCGGGCCGAGGTTTTGCTGTTGTCGCCTCTGAAGTGCGCGCCCTGGCGCAAGCTTCTTCCAATTCGGCGAACGAAATCAAAGACCTGATCGACGTCAGCTCGGAAAAGGTGAAAGCGGGTGTAGGGCTGGTCGATGAAGCGGGCCAAGCAATTACCCTGATCATCGAGAAAATTCAGAGAGTGTCAGAATTGGCGGTTCAAATAGCGGTATCCTCCCGTGACCAGGCAGCGACCATTAGCGAGATCAATTCGGGAGTGACTGAGCTGGATCGCGTTACCCAGGAAAATGCCAGCATGGTCGAGAGATCCAGCGAGCAAGGGCAGATGTTGAAGCAGGCTGCCGCCGAACTTGCGGAGCTTGCGGCGAGCTTTAAGCCCTCGCAGGAAATCTCCATCTCGGCGGTACAGAGCACAGCAACCGGAGCGTGGGACAACCAGGGTTTCAGTCAAACGCGAATGGCAAGTTGAACTGGGCTGCAACAATCTGGAACGGCGGGGCGTTCGCGCCCCTGAACCGCGCCGGGTTTGCCGGAGGCTGATTTCAGCTAGTAACGCGGCTTGATGCCAAGATTGCCTAGGTCTCTGCTAGCGCAACTGCAGCGAAAGGCTCCTTCGGCGGGTCACGGCGCAGCATCCTATAAGCACGGCAAAGGGCGCTTGCGTAAATCCGGCGTGTGCACTTCAATGGACGGAAAGGGCGGGTTCCTCGACAGCAACTTCTTGAAACGTCGCTGGCGGAGCCTGAAATACGAGCGCATCTACTTGCATGCTTGGGAAACTCGGTCGCAAGCGAAGCAAGGCGCCGACGAAAGGGGGGCTATACCCGCAAACGCCCGTATTCCGAATTTGGCGGCGGACCGCCCGCCGTTCGCTATCGGCTGAGGCAATATGAAACCCAACCCGGGCAGCAGGAGCGGCGATGAACTGCCGCCCGGTAGCTGGGCGACTTAGCTGGGGCTGATTACAACCCCAGTCGTGAACGGGCTTGCTTAACATTGGAATGAAACTTGTAGCCTTTTTTCATTCCAGAGTATTTCTTAATGCCAGAGTGCTTGCCAGCCAGCGGCCACCACTGCGGATCATTTGGCCAGCTGCGCCAAACTGTTCCCCAGCGGTCGACAACGTGGGCAATACAAGTTTCTTCGCCAAGACTCTTTCCTGCCCGGTTATCGCCGGGCCAGTACCAGGATAGCTGATGGCACACACGGCCTTGGGGGTCGATTTTCCATTCCCCGGCGCCCAGGCTGTCACTGTTTTCGCCGCACCAGGCACGAGCTTGCTGGTTGGGTGAGTAATAGATGCCGCCATTGCACCCTTCGGCCCAAATATCAGTATTCCCAGCATAGATACTCGCTATGAGTTGCGGGGGCGCGGGCTTGGCGCTGCGAGGTTTGGGGTCCGCGAGGACAAAAGTCGGGATGGTGCCCAAAAGAGCTGTGGCGACTAGTTTCGCAGCCAACTTCATGTGAAACCTCCTACGGTTAACAGCGGGCGGTCATTTAAGGCCGCCTCGGAATATTGCGTGGTCTTGCCTGAACCCGCATGACTTGCTTCCCCAAAGGCGTTGCCTTTCAAGCCAAGGCCGCTGCCGGGAAATCGTATCTTCAGAACAGGAAATTCGATCCGTCGTCGAGCTGTTCAACGGTCGTGTTTTGCACGGTTACTGTGACATTTCCGAAGTAGACGAACACGTCCTCGCCTTGCTGGTCAAAATCCACTCCACTCATGCCGGACGCTCCGCTTTTCACATGAATTTTGTCAATTCCGATTTCGAAGTCGGTAATAACGTCTGTGTGATCGTTCCGTCTGAACATGAAGACATCGGCGCCAGCCCCTCCGGTAAGCAGGTCATCGCTTTGCCCGCCAATCAGGGTGTCTTGCCCGCCGCCGCCCTGCAGGGTGTCGTTGCCGGACCCTCCAAACAGCTTGTCGCTTCCCTTGTTTCCGAACAGAGTGTCGTTTTCAGAACCGCCTGCAATCTTGTCGCGCCCGCCGCCGCCAATGAGTTCATCACTGCCGTCTTCGCCCCGCAACAGGTCCCGTCCGCGGCCGCCCAGCAGCCGGTCATCCCCTTCACTGCCTGTCAGTGTATCGTTGCCAGCTCCACCCCATGCGGTGTCGTTGCCAGTGCCGAGGCGGACAACATCATCTCCTGCCAGTGACCGGATTTCCAGACCGGTTCCTAGGTTCAAGGAAATGTCGTCATCTCCAGAGAAAAGGCTCTTCATGAGTTGCTTTCCACTCATGGCCTCATACTCCGCATAGGGAAGTGCGAAGCCCGAAATGGAGGCAAGCGACGTGTCACCGTCGGAGTAAGACAGCGAATAGATCTCCCAGTCGCTTTCGAGTATGCTGGTGAAGTTACCCGTCAGCGTCAGAACAGAGCCATCCAGGGCAGTCATCTCGATCGAGAAGCTGTCGTATACAGTACTCGCGGGCTCATCGAATTTCTCGAAGGCCAGGAGTCTGATCAGAGTAGGCGCGCCATTTAAGCCGCCGATAAATGCGTTAGCCATGGCATGTGTCTTTCTGCTGTGTAAACTTCATCGTGGTTATACCGGTAGAACAGGCCTGGGAAAAAACAATGAATTTTCAATAAATCCGTCCTGAGCGCCGCATTTAAAATGATTTTTGAGGTTAAAGCGGCCTGAGGGCGGAAACTGTTTCCAAGTTCTGAACTGTGCTGTGTGCAGGTGGTCAGCCTGCGGCCAGAGAATCGCACCGCCTTGTGCCTGGCTGGAAATCTGCAGAGGCGCCGGCAGTTAGATTGCTATGCATCTTGACCGCAAATTGCGCCAGATTTCCTTGGCCGCCAGGTTCTTAAGCAGCCGTTTAGCAGTCGCGTTCATTTGAGCTTTCTGGTGCGCGGCTGCGCCCACAGCAAATCTTTGTTTCAAATTTGCTCAACAATTCCCCGCGTGGCGCGGGATTGTCAGCCCATTTGCGGCGCCACCAAGTGAATTTCAGAGAAAATTTGAGGAAATTTTGACAAAAGCGGTTTCAGGCAGGAAGTTGTCTGCCATGTAGCCTGATCTGCTTGTCTTGTGCGGAATCACTGTGGGGACGGTCTCCGCGCACAATAGACAGCAGTGTTGGCCTGCTTGGGGGTCGGGGGACCGTGGCTAACAGTAGTGATGTTTTCCGCTTTGCAGGTGTGTGCCTGCCAGCTCTCGAGATGCAGCGCGCCTGCATTCGGAGGGGGCTATATTGAAACGGTTTTCCTTTCATCAGGACAGGCTGGAGACCGTCATGTCGTCACGCAAAGTGTTCGACGACCCAAAACGAGTCCGGGCCCGCCGGGTTAGGGCTATGGTGATCGCCTTCGTTACGGCGGTCCTGTGCTGGGCGATCCTTTTTCTTGACGGCTCGTTTTCGTTGCAGTCTGCGCTGCGAGAGCTGAATCCCTTTTATCGGGACAACCGCAGCCATGTTCATTCAGCCCTGGACAGCAACGGCCAACACGACCTGACCCACTTGGCGTCTGCGTCAACGCTGCCTCAGGCAGGGTCCGACTGCGAAGCAGGGCGCAAACAGCCCGTGTTTTCGGCGATGGCGGACACAGGGGTTCCGCGGGTCTTCGGCCATGTGCCCGTATCGTCAGAAGGGGCGTTTTTGTCGCTGGAAGACAGTTGCGGCCAAATGGGCGTCGTTGTGCCGGAATGGATCAGCATCGTCGAGCAACAGGACCGCCTTGCAGTTTCGGTAATCAGCAAGGACACTCGGATTTCTGTTGAAGAGCACATGTCCGGCACCTCTGTGCGACCGCAACTCCTGCCGGCCGTTTTGCTAGGCGCGAACAGGACAGAAGAAGCTTTTCTGGAAAGTATCGCTGATGCTGCACAAGCGTCGGAGCTCGCTGAAGGTATGGCCACCGCTGTGGCAGCCTTGAACGCCCAAGGGGCGTGCCTGGATTTCACTGGAATGGCCCCTGAAGCGTTCCAGCGTCTCAGACCGCTGATGACGAGCTTTTCTGATACATTCCGCGCACGCGGGCTGACAGCCTGCACCATCCTTGCGGGCAGCCAGCCTGAGTGGAAAAACGCGGATCTGACCGATCTGTTTGACCAGATTATCCTGAAGCTCTTTCAGGAACCTTGGGCGGAATCCGTGCCGGGGCCGCTTGCACCGTACGGCTGGATTGAGGATGTGACAGCTGAGGCGGTCCAAGCCGTAGGTGCAAAAAAGTTGGTCGTCGCGATCGGGAATTTCGCCGTTGAATGGACCTCTGGTTCATCAAAGCCGGAGGTTCTTTCTTACTCGGAAGCGATGCAGAGACTGAGCACCGCCGGAGCGGAGCTCCGCTTCAGCGCAAAATCCTCAAACAGCTTCAGCCGCTACCGGGACGCACAGGGGCGGCAGCGCAAAATCTGGATGCTCGACGCCGCATCCGCGCACAACCAGCTGCTCCGCCTGAAAGAGCTTGGTATTGCCAATGTCGCTGTCTGGTCGCTTGGCCAGGAAGACCCCGGCATCTGGAAAGTCCTGCAGCATCAGAATGCTGCCAAGGATGTTCTTGCAGCTGAACTGACCGTTGCGGAGCTCAACAACTTTGTCGATTACAAGGGGCAGGGCGCCTTCATTCGAATAGACCAGCGCGCATCGGCTGGTGTCCGTCAGCTATCCTTTGACGCCGAAACCGGGCTGGTCACGAACCAGACCTACAGCCGGTTGCCAAAGCCGTATTCGATTGAGCTTTACGGCAGGCCTGACCGGCGCAAGCTTGTGTTGACCTTCGATGACGGCCCGCACGAGAAGTTCACCAAGGAAATCCTGGACATCTTGCAGGAAGAACAGGTGCCCGGTTCCTTCTTCGTTGTTGGCACCAGTGTCATGAACTCTCCCGATCTGGTCGCCCGGATGATTGATGAAGGGCACGAGGTTGGCGCGCACAGCTTCTCCCATCCGAGAATGGACCAGATCTCCCAGACCCGTGTCGACCTGGAATTTGCGCTTTTGGACAAGATCCTGGCTGGATCAGCCGGCCGGAAAACCATGCTCTACCGCGAGCCGTTTCAGCGCCGCGGCGGACCGATCAGCGCCGAACGTGCAGCCTCGCTGGAGGCTGCCGAAGCCCGCGGGTACACTATTGCCGGTATGGAAATCGTCCCGAAAGACTGGGAAGGCTGGGACAGCGGACAGATTGCAAACTATGTGATCAGCGAGGTGGAGCAGGGGAGCGGCAACGTCATTCTTTTGCACGATGGCGGACAGGACCGCGCGGCGACTGTGGAAGCCGTCCGCCCGATTATCCGGTCACTGCGGGCAAAAGGCTATGAGTTCACGACGCTCGCGGATCTTCTGGGCACCAACCGCGCGGCCCTGATGCCTGTTGCCGAAGGCGGCTCTCCGGTTTTTGACCGGGTTTCGTTCTCCATGGTCTGGATGGCGCAACAGGCGGTCGTGGTTGTTTTCTGGGTGGTGCTTGCAATTGGCCTTCTCCGCTCGGCCGGCATTCTGATCCTGGCGCTTTTGAACCGCCGCGAACGGTTTACGCCCTTGCAGAGGCAGCCGAAGGTCGCCGTGGTGATCCCTGCCCACAACGAAGCAAAGGTGATTGCCCAAAGCGTCGAAAGCGTCCGTTCGAGCGGTTACAAAAACCTGGAAATCATCGTTGTGGACGATGGCTCGACCGATGACACGCTGATCGAGGTCCTGAAGTTCGGCCACAAAAGCGAGGTGCGCCTCATCTCGCAGCCGAACCAGGGCAAATGGAGCGCGCTGAACAGAGCCATCCAAAGCACCGACGCAGAATTTGCTGTTTGTATCGATGCGGACACGCAAGTCTGCAAAAACGCGATCACGCATCTCGTCAGGCATTTTGCAGACCCGAAAACCGGCGCCGTGGCAGGCAAAATCATCGCAGGTAACCGCGTGAACCTGCTGACCCGCCTGCAAGCGTTTGAGTATGCGACCTCCCAGAATGTCGAGAGGAAGGCATTCGACCTGATCAACGGCATCCTGGTGGTTCCCGGGGCCATTGGCGCGTGGCGGATTGATGCTTTGAAAAAGGCGGGGTTGTTCAGTGAGGAAACCCTGACTGAGGACACCGACCTCACAATTCAGGTGAACCGGGCGGGCTACAATGTCGTCTTTGAGCCTAAGGCCAAGGCATACACCGAAGTGCCGGAGAAAGTGGGCCAGCTCCTGAAGCAACGGCTCCGCTGGTCGCTGGGCATGTTCCAAAGCGCCTGGAAGCATAAACGGGCGATCATCGAGGGGCGGTCTATCGGCCTGGTGTCCATTTCGGACATGTTCGTGTTCGGCTATGTTTTCCCGCTGCTGGCCCCCATCGCAGACCTGTTCGTGATCGTTATGCTGTACCACCTTATGGCAGGCGGCTGGACAGGCGATATCGGCAGCACGCAGCAAGTGCAAACGGCGCAATACCTTTGGGCCTTCTTGGCGCTGCCGGCCTTGGAACTGCTGATTGCCGCTATTGCGATCACCTCTGATGAAGACGAAAGCAACTGGTCCTTGCTGCTGTTCCCGCTGCAGCGGCTGGCTTACCGCCCGCTCCTGTATTTTTCGGTCATCCGCTCGATCCTGCGTGCCGTAACCGGGCGTTTAGCCAACTGGGGTACCGTCAAACGTCACGGGCGTGATTACGGTTTGGTGGCTGGCAACACATGAGACGCAGATCATTTCTGAAGTCGGCGGCGGCCAGTTTGGCCCTGTTACCGGAGAAGGGAGCCGCTTCCTCGCTGTGGAAGCTTCCGGCGCAAGCCTATCCGGTTGTTACGGACATCGGCGAGGACGTCTCGATCCCGCATCTCATTGCGGTAATAGATGCCTTCCTCGACCGGAACATTCCGCTTGCCTGCGTGGTCAATCCTTTTGACAAGCAGGGCCGGGCCTATACTGCGAAAAGCAAGCTGGCACAGGTGCTGAACGGGTATATGCTCGGCAGCAACGGTTTGGATGTTGTGCCCTACGTTCCGGATCTGGCGTCGCTTTCCGAGCATTTTCAGGCCCGGGCCGCCCATGAGGCTCTCTCTGCCATGAAAATCATGATGCGGCCGGCGGCGTCTGCCCGAAACTCTGCCCACCTTATGCAGACAATCGCATGTGCGGATCAGGATGCCCCTGCTGCTCCCCGGGGGGTGCGTTCCGCTGGCATCCTCAATCTCCTGTCGGTTCCGGCGCAGTCGGCTCCTGTGCGCTCTGAGACTTGGGAAAACGGTGTCGTGCGGCTTTTTGGCGGCACGGTGCAGTCCCTGAGGGATTTCAATGGAGACGTGGAAGCTCCCGGTTATTCCCCCAGCCAGAACATACTCTACCTATCGGCCCGGGACTTCTCCCAAATCGCTCTGAACCAGCTGGAAACAGCTGCGGAGCGTTTCGCCAGCGCGCTTTCGCACCGGGAGCTGGATGGGGATTTGTCTTTGTTGCCGGTGACAGACATCCAACTGCGCGACAGCTACGGGTTCAAGCGTGTGGTGTGCCTGCATGTACTGCAACCGCAGGAGAATGATCGCGATCAGTTGTCCGCGTACTCTGCCTTCACAAAGTTTTTGCAGTCGGCGGGCATTCCCCACTCCACCGGGGGCAAATCTGGCGTGCGGTCCGGCAGCGCTTTTTGGGTTCGAACCGAATTATCGCATGGAGACGCTGTAGCTGGCGCTGGGCGGCCTGGCATGTTCCCCATCTTTATCGAAGACCGCAGTGCCGTTAAAATCCGGACAGTCCGGCCGCTGGGACCGGGCATCGGTGTGGCCTTTTCTGCCGAAGACGCTGGAACTCAAGGGGTAGGGCGCGCTGGTTTCCTGCAGTTCCAGAGACGCGTTGTCAGCGGCAGCGGCGTGATGGAGGCTTTCCAATCCGCGACGGCCGGAACCGCAGATGCAGTGGTTTTCATAAAGCCCGAGGCAATAGCATTCCCGCCGGAGCGGCGGGCACTGGAAGGCTTTCTGAAGGACATGCTGACTGACGAGGGGACGAAGTTTCTCCGTCTTGAGGAGTTCGCACGGACCGTTGCGCCTTCAGGGCCTTTGCCCTCCCGGTACCGAAAAACGGCTGCAACGGCGCCAGAGCTGATAAAGACACGGCAGCGCCTCGGGGATGCCGGGCGGGAAGAGCTTCTTGAAGATGCCCGCGTGGCTTGGCGGTATTTCGAGAAATTCACCGACCCCAAGACGGGGCTGTGCCCTGCGACCGTGGACTTCGCTCCGGGCGGGCGGCATCACGAGGCCGTCACGATGTGGGATGTCGGCAGCCACATCAACGGGCTTTTGGGCGCCATGCAAATCGGCTTGATCAGCCAGGACGAATTCACGGCAGCAATTCGCAAGATCCTGCCCAATATTGCGGGCCGCACGTCGCAGGGCCGCCACTTGCCGCAAGGGTGGATACGAACCGATCGCCGCAAGTGGGGCAACAAGAACTTTGACGGCTCCGATGCGGGCCGGCTGCTCGCCGCCTTGGACAACCTGCGCCGGCACAGCAATTTCGGCGATCAGCTGGAGGAGCTTGTTGCCTCTTGGCATCTCCAGGAAGTGGTTATTAATGGCGAGATTCACTCGGTCACAAACGGCGAATTGAAGACCTCATACGTGTCACACAGCGCCCATTATTCGGCCTTGGCCTTCCGGCGGTGGGGGGTATCTGTAAAGTCCCCGTATGAGGTCTTTGCCAACCGGTCGGCGGCTGACGGGCAGATGGCGCTGCTTGAAGCTGCGGCCAGGATCGGGCCGATTGGCGCAGAGCCCCTGTTGCTTGAGGCTATGGAGTTGGGGATGTCCCAGGAGAGCGCCTATCTGGCTGACGTGCTGTTTGGCGCGCAACTGGAGGATTTCCGCGAAACAGGCCGGCTCATCTGCGTCTCGGAAGGACCAATCGACAAGGCCCCCTGGTTTCTCTATCAGGGGCTGCAGCTGGATGCGCAGGAGCGCACTTGGGCGTTTGACACGGTCGGGCAGGAGCCCGAGTACAGAACGCCGGAGTTCCGCAAGGAAAACCTGGTTGTCAGCAGCAAAGCAGCCTTTCTCTGGTCGGCCTATCAGCCGCATGACTACTCCGAAAAACTTGTCGGGTTCGCCAGAAGTGTTGCCAAAACCAAAAACGGGTTTGCGTCGAGCATCTACCTGAAAACCGGGCGGCCAACCGAGGCCTATTCCGATTTGAACACTAACGGTGTAATTCTGCAGGCAATTGCCCATCGTCTTGCCGGTTCAGGCTGATTGGAATGAACAGGCAAGACGCGGAGTTGCAAAAGCCCGCACTGCGGCTTTGCGTTAAAAGGTGGTGCATCCGCTGGCCGCGATCTCTCCAGGCGACACCGGATAACCCGGCCGTGGGTTCAGGATAACCGGCTGAATGCCGGTGATGCGGTTCATGCAGCCGTCAACCCAGCTTTCACTGATGCCCTTACCGCCCACGTAGATATCCAGCCAGTCATGGCCTTGATAGCCACTGTGGCACGGTCCTGCCTGAGGTTTCGGCCCGTCACCGCACAGATCCTCGACAATTGCATACCGTTGCAGGTTCTTGATGTAGAACTTCGTGCCTGCCGGGTAGTCCATGTAGCTGCGGCCGTTTCGTTTCACATGGCCGACCGCAAGGGTCACCGGGTCCTCGTAGGTTCCGGTCCCGCCTGCCTTCCGGTGGATCACTGGACGGGCAATCTGTGCCGAGCCGCGAGGGGTATTGTCCCAATAGCTGTAGCCCGTCAAGAATGCGTTCATGGTTTGTTCCGTTTCATACGCTGCAGTTCCACCCATTCCCCCAGCCACGCTCTCGTCAACCAGGAGCCGCGTGCTGTGCATTCCATTCAGGGTGTCATTTGCTCTGTCCTGAACACTGCAGCCTGCTGCAGCAAGCAATGCCCCGGCTAAAAGCGCAATTCTGGAAACTTTGTGAGTCATACTGTCATCCTGTTTAACTAGGTACCCAGGAAGCTGCAGAGCAGTTTGAAATCGCAGCTGCCAACAGCGGCAATATGCACGTTAGAAGGTAATAAGGGATTAAAACAAAAGAGAAAATTTTAGTCATCCTGGAACTTTAGGTGCTCAGTCCCGGAATCTGGTGGACTAGTTCAGATGGGGCATTCCGATGAAAAGGCGATCATGATCGGCGCTATCTACCTGAAGGCACATCGCACGGCCTCAAGCCTGCGGCTGAAAAAGGGGGGCGGATGCCTGATTGGCGTGCCAAGGGCGGAATGAACCCCGAGCTGCACGCAGTCACTGATGCCAATGGCCGCCCCAAAAGATCCTTCATGACCGCCGGGCAGGTTCCCGTAATTGGCCGCCATCATGGATTGGCACTCGCGAAAGGTTCTTTACTGGCGCATTTCGAATACGCTGGAGGCTGGCTTTTGCGTCGAGGCGCTGAACGAGGCCATTCTCAACTTCGGCGCGCCAGTGATCACTTCTTGGCGATCCAGACGCCTGCAAGATGACTGCGGCAGAACTTTGTATCAGCATAGGAAGGCCCGATGCGTCTTTCGCCTAGAAAGGAAACAGCATGGCCGACCAAACCGTCAAAGTCCTGCTGGTCGAGGACAATCCGCTCCATATGAAACTTGTAGAGCGGCTGATCGACAGCGAGCCCCAATTGCAATGTTCAGTCGATCCTGCCGCGAACTTGGCAGATGGGCTTGCCCGCTTGGCCGCTGGCGGCATCGATCTGGTGCTGCTGGATCTGGTGCTGCCCGACAGCCAGGAGCTTGAAACGCTTTTCCGGGTCCGCGCGGCGGCGCCGGATACGCCGGTGGTGATCCTCACCGCCATGGATGACCTGAAACTCGCTGCAAACGCGGTGGAGGCCGGAGCCAGTGATTTCCTGGTCAAATCCAATCTCAACGCGGTCGCGCTGGGCCGCGCGATCCGCTACTCGCTGGCCCGCGCCCGGGCGCGCACCGCGGAATGGGATTCCCCGATGTTCCGTCTCGCGCAGCAGCAATTCCTGAAGGCGGCGCAGATCATGGAGCTGGATGACAACATCAGGCAGCGGCTGCTGTTCCCGCAGCGCACCCAGGTGGTGTCTTTCCCCTTCTTCCGCGATGACCGCAGCCAGGTGGAAACCGTGTTCGGCTACCGCGTGCAGCATGTTCTGACGATGGGGCCGACCAAGGGCGGTGTGCGCTACCACGAAGATGTGGACCTGGGGGAGGTCGCGGCCCTGGCCACCTGGATGACCTGGAAATGCGCCTTGATGAACCTGCCCTTCGGCGGCGCCAAGGGGGGCGTTCGGGTCGATCCCACCGGACTGTCGCGGCATGAGCTGCAGCGGCTGACCCGCCGCTATACCACCGAGATCATTGATATGATCGGTCCCGACAAGGACATTCCCGCCCCCGACATGGGCACCAATGAGCAAGTAATGGCCTGGATGATGGACACCTACAGCCAGCAGGCGGGCTACTCTGTGCCGACAGTGGTCACTGGCAAGCCGGTCGTGCTGGGCGGCTCGCTCGGCCGCCGGGAGGCCACCGGGCGCGGGCTGGTATACATGATCGAGGCCGCTGCCCGCCATAGCGGGCTTGACCTGCAGGGGGCGCCTGCCGTGGTGCAGGGCTTTGGCAATGTCGGCAGCTACACGGCGAAATTCCTGGAGGAAGCCGGGGCAAAGATCGTTGCCGTCAGCGATGTGTCGGCCGGCCTCTACAATCCCAAGGGGCTGCCGGTTCAGGCGCTGATGGATTATGTGGCCGAACACCGGGTGCTGAAGGGCTACCCCGAAGCCGACGCCATTACCAATGCCGAACTGCTGGAGACCAAATGCGATGTGCTGGCATTGGCGGCGCTGCAAAACCAGGTGACCGCCGAGAACGCTGACCGGGTCGACTGCAAGATCCTGGCCGAGGGCGCCAATGGCCCGACGACGCTGGAGGCTGATGAAATCCTCAACGAGAAAGGCACCATGATTGTGCCGGACGTGCTGGGTAACGCGGGCGGTGTCACGGTGTCCTATTTCGAGTGGGTGCAGGGCACCCAGAACCTGACTTGGAAGCTGGATGAAATCAACGGCCGGCTCCGCGAAATCATGCTCAGCGCCTTTGAGCGCACGGTGGCACGTGCTGCGCGCGATGGGCTCGATATGCGCACCGCGGCGCTGGTCGAAGGTGTTCAGCGGGTGACCGATGCCAAGCTTTTGCGCGGCCTGTTCCCATAGGCGGGCAGCAAAATAGCGGTATCATCAGCCGTACCGGCCTTTGGAGTCTGGCCAGATGACCAGTAGAGCAAAACCGTCCGGTCCCGCCCCTGGCGAACAGGCGTCGCTTGCGAGCCGCATTTTTGTCGGTGGCCGGGCCTGGGTGATCGGCACTGTAGGGCTGCTCAGCCTGGCGCTGACGCTGATCGTCTGGCAGGCGCTTCTGAAAGAGGAACGCGAAACCGCGGCGGCTGAGTTCGACCGCGCCGCCGCGCGCCGCGTGGAGGCCGTCAAGCGGCAGATGCTGCAGGGCGCATCGGTGATAGATGCGCTGCATGGGCTCTATGCCAGTTCACGCTCGGTGGAGCGCCGCGAGTTCCAGATTTTCGTGCGGCCCTTCCTGAATGATCAGCCGAACATTGAACTTGTGCTGTTCGCTCCCCGGGTTGAAAGCAATCTGCTGCCTTTTTGGGAGAACCTCGGCGCCGCGCAGCTGCGGGCTCCTTATGACATCTATCAGAGCGCACCGGATGGGTCGCGCCTCCCGCCTCAGCCGCGGGAGGCGCATTTCCCGGTGTTCTTCGTCGAATCCCGGCGCAGCGCGGCGCTGGGCACCCTTGGCTACGATTTGGCGTCCGACCCGGTGTTCCTCAAGGTGATTGAGCAGGCCCGTGACGGCGCCGGGGTGGTGGCCAGCCCGCATATCGCTATGCCTGGCCTGGCCGGCGGCCAGTCCCGCATCGCTATTGCTGCCCCGTATTTCACCCGCTCCGGCCCCGCGCTACGCCGCGAAGAGCTGCAGGGCGTCGTGGCTGTGGTTCTGCGGGTCAGCGATATCCTGAAGGACGCGCTGGATCACTTCCCGGGAGATGGTGTCGAGGTCCACCTGATCGACAGCGTAACCGGTGAGAGCTTCCTGTTGCCGAAACGCCATACGGACGGCATCAGGGAGAAACGGCAAACCGCCGATCTTGCCGCCCTGGCCGCCGCGGCCGACCTCAGTTATTCGGCCGGGTTTGATCTGCGAGGGCGGAACTGGGCGTTTCTGGCGCTCCCGGGGGAGGAGTTCCGGCCCAAAGCATGGCCGTCCGATGCGACAGTTGCCTTGACAGGCGGCTTGGCCGTAACGGCCATCCTGGTCGTTTTCCTGGCATCCCTCAGCCGCCAGATCGCCGAACGGACCCGCGCCGAGGCCTCCCTGCGGGAAAGCACGGCGCTGCTGAAATGCAACCAGACAATCACCCGGGCCGCCAATGAGGCGGAGAGCATCGGGGACGCCTTCCAGGTTGCGCTTGATGAGATCTGCACCCACACAGGCTGGCCGGTAGGGCATGTCTATTTATACGATGAGGAGGCGGGCGACCTGGCGCCGTCGGATATCTGGCACCTGGCGGACCCGGATGGTTTTGAAACCTTCCGTAAAGTGACCTGCGCAACCCGCTTTGCGCCTGGCACCGGCTTGCCCGGGCGGGTGTTCAGCAGCGGTGAACTGGCTTGGATCCCGGATGTGAACCGCGATCCCAATTTCCCCCGTGCCAAGCTGGCCGAGGAAATCGGAGTAAAGACCGGTGCGGGTTTCCCCGTAACGCACGGCGGGCGCGTTGTTGCGGTGCTGGAGTTCTTTTCGAGCCGCGTGGAAGAGAAAAACCCGGCGCTGCAGGACGTGATGGCGCAGGTTGGTGCGCAACTGGGTATTGTGGTAGCCCGGCAGCGCGCCGAAGCCGAAGTGCAGGAAGCCCGCGCCCGGGCCGAAAATGCCCGGACCCAGCTGGTGGATGCGATTGAGTCGGTCGAAGAGGGGTTTGTCCTTTATGACGCAGAGGACAGGCTGGTCTTGTTCAACTCGGTTTTCCGGGAAAAATTCTTTCCGCAGGTGGAGAAGCTGGAACCGGGGATGACCTTCGAGGATGTGCTGCACGCGGTGTTCAGGGCCGGGCTGGTTTCGACAGGGGGCGTGAGTGGAGAGGAATGGATCGCAAACCGCCTGGCCGCCCATCGCAAGCCCGGCAAACCGATTGCCGTCCATCACACGACCGGACGCTGGCTTTGGATCAGCGAACATAAGACCCGCGATGGCGGTACCGTCAGCGCTTATACGGATATCACCGAACTGCAAAAGCACCGCAGTCAGCTGGAAGAGCTGGTCGCCGCCCGCACTGCTGAACTGGAACAGCGCACTGGGGAGCTGCGCCGCTCGCATGCAGAACTGGAGACTGCCCGCGATGCGGCGCTGCAGGCAAGCGTAGCCAAAAGCCAGTTCCTGGCAAACATGAGCCACGAAATCCGGACGCCGCTCAATGGCGTGATCGGCATGGCCGAGCTGCTTTGCGGCACCGGCCTCACGCCGCAGCAGAGCGAGTACGCGCGGATCATCATGCGATCCGGGGACACACTGCTGAATCTCATCAATGATATTCTCGATTTCTCCAAGATCGAAGCAGGGCGGCTGGAGCTGGAAAAGGCCCCCTTCCGGCTGCGCGATTTGTTGGGCGATACCCTGCAGACGCTGGCCGTGCGTGCCGCTGAGAAGGGGCTGGAGCTGGCCCACCACATCCCGCCAGAGGTTCCCGACAGGGTGGTCGGCGACCCGACGCGCCTGCGCCAGATCATCGTCAATCTGGTTGGCAATGCCATTAAATTCACCGGCCAGGGTGAGGTGGTGGTGGATACCCGTCTGGCGGGCCTCAGCGAAACTGGGGTCAAGGTGGAATTCGAAGTGCGCGACACCGGCATCGGCATCCCCAAGGACCAGCAGAACAGAATTTTCGAGGCTTTCGGCCAGGCAGACGCCTCGACCACCCGGCAGTATGGCGGCACCGGTCTGGGCCTCGCAATCTCGGCTCAATTGGCCCGTAAGATGGGCGGGAAAATGACGCTGGAGAGTGCGCCGGGCAAGGGCAGCAGGTTTTGCTTTGCGGTGGAGATGGGCCTGGCCAGCGAGGACGACCTGCCGCGTGCGGCAGTGCCCAAGGAACTGCATGGCATGCCGGTGCTCGTCACCGACGACAACGCGACCAACCGCAGGATCCAAGCGGAGATACTGGAGAATTGGGGCATGACGCCGGTATTGGCCGACAGCGGGGCCGATGCGCTGTCCCGGCTTGATGCGATGATCTCCCGCGGCACCCAGCCGCGGCTGGCGCTGCTCGACCTGATGATGCCGGAAATGGACGGTATGGCGCTGGCCGCGAAGATCCGCGAGCGCCCGGCACTGGATGCAATGCGCATCCTGATCATGTCCTCCGCGGGCTACTCTGGCGGCGACGCACGCCTGCGCGAATTGAAGATCCACCGGATGCTGGTCAAGCCGGTGAAGCAATCCGACCTGCTGAACGCCATTCTCGCGGCAATTGGCACCTCTGAGCGCGAGGCTGCGCCCCAGCCGGTTCCGGCTGACGCCGGTGTCAAACCGCTGAAGATCCTGCTGGCCGAGGATGGCGTGGTCAATCAAAAGGTCGCGATCGATCTGCTGACCCGGCGCGGTCACAGTGTGGACCTGGCCGAAAACGGCCGGGAGGCAGTCGAAGCCACGGCGCGCAACAACTATGACCTGGTGCTTATGGACATGCACATGCCGGTCATGGACGGTGTCGCTGCCGCCGAAGCAATCCGCGCCCGTGAACCGGACGGGGGCCGGCGGCTGCCGATTATTGCCTGTACCGCCAGCGTGACGCCGGCAGACCGCGAGCGCTGCGCCAAAGCCGGGATGGACGATTTTGTCGGCAAGCCGTTCCGGGCCGGCGCCTTGCTGCGTGCCGTTGAACAGGCGGCCCCCGGCGCAGCGCCGCGGGAGCCGGAGCAAGCACCTGGGCTGACGGAGGCAGCGCCCGTCGATGCCGATCCGCTTCCTGGCGCCGCCAGTCCGGAGGTGGTCGATTGGCAAGACGCCTTGGCCAAACTGGGCGATGAAGGCTTGCTGCGGGAGATGGCGGAACTTTTCCTGTCGCAAGCGCCAGAGCTGGCAGCCGGCATAGAAACCGCGCGCCGGGATCAAGACGCGGAAGAGCTGCGGCGCGCGGCACATACACTCAAGGGCTCAGCCGCGGTCGTCAGTGCCTCAGCAGTGGCCGAGGCGGCGCGGCGGCTGGAGGATCTGGGCCGTGACGGTCGTTTTCAAGAGGTGCCGGAGGCGCAGCGTGATTTAGCTGCGGAACTGAAGCGCTGCGAGGCCGCGCTCCAGAAAATCCTAGCTCAGCCGGCATAGCCCGATGGTCCTCCAGGAAGCGCAGCCTATTTTGCCATCAGCCCGGGCAGCCAAGTGCCAATAGCGGGCTGCCAGACAATCAGCGCCAGAACTGCCAGCTTGATCACCAGGAAGGGCGTGACCGCGGCATAGATATGCTTCATCCCGATGCCCTCGGGGGCGACCCCCCGCATCACAAAGAGCAACAGGCCGAAAGGCGGGGTCAGCAGGCCGATCTCCATGGTCAGCAGATAGACCACGCCCAGCACCAGCTCGTTGATGCCCATCTGCGCAGCCAGCGGCACAAATACCGGTACGGTCACCATCAGCATCGAGACCTGGTCGACAAAACAGCCAAGCAGCAGCAGGATCACGATCATGCCGACCAGCACCATGATGGGGGTCGGGTTCACCGCGTTGATTGCCTTGATCAGCCCGTTGGTGGCGCCGCTGAAGGACAGCACCTGGGCAAAGGTCTGGCTGGCGGCCATGATGAACAGGATCATCACCGACAGCTTCACGGTTTCCATCAGCGCCTTGGCGACCTTGTCAAACGACAGCGACCGGTAGGCGGCGCCGGTGGCAAGTGCCGCCAGACAGCCAAGCGCTGCGGATTCCGTCGGGGTGGCGAACCCCAGCAGCAGGCTGCCGATTACCACAGCAAACAGCACCGACAGCGGGGCCACGTAGATCAGGAAGGGCCGCCAGCGTTCTCCCAGACTCATCTGCGGCAGATCGTCGGGCGGTGCCGCCGTGGGATCCAGCAGGCTGCGGGCCACGATGTAGACCACAAAAGCCCCTGCCAGCAGCAGCGCGGGCAAGACGCCTGCCACCAGCAGGCCGGCGATGGAAATCCCCGCCAGGCTGCCAACCAGCACCGCCAGCGCCGACGGCGGGATCAGCATGGCAATGGCGCCTGAGGCCATGATCGGCCCCATCGCCATGGTCGGATGATAGCCCCGTTTCAGCATGCCGGGCATCAGGGTTGACCCCAGCATGGCGGTATTTGCGATGGTTGATCCCGACAGCGCGGCAAAGATGGTGCCGCCGAACACGGTGACCACCGACAGCCGCCCGGGCACCCGCGTGACCACCCGCTCGATCGCGTCGATGGCGCGGTGGGCGATGCCGGTCTGGAACAGGATCTCCCCCATCAGGATGAACAGCGGGATCGGTGCCATCTGGAAATTGGCCACCGACTGGGTCGCGTTGCGCGCCAGCTGCAGCAGGCCGCGGTCGCCGCCCAGCACCTCGTAAGCGCCGATCATGGTGACCGTGATAAAGGCAAAGGCCACCGGCAGGC
Source organism: Leisingera sp. G5_S3_59_S7 (assembly GCF_054968485.1). Classification (NCBI taxonomy): domain Bacteria; kingdom Pseudomonadati; phylum Pseudomonadota; class Alphaproteobacteria; order Rhodobacterales; family Roseobacteraceae; genus Leisingera; species Leisingera sp. G5_S3_59_S7. The sequence goes on along the minus strand of NZ_JBQKUH010000024.1, from coordinate 24,245 downwards.
CGATCAGCAGCAGCGCAGCCAGGCCGCCCAGCATCAGCGACAGGGTGAGGATCCAATCCATCTGCAGTCCTTTCAGAGACCGGAAAGCGGCGCGTCTCCCGCCGCAGGGCGGAAGATCTTGCGCAGGAATTCGAGGGTGCACAGCGCCATCGACAGCGGCAGAACCGTGAGCGTCCACCATTCCGGGAAGGTAAAGGCGGTGCGTACCATGGAGCCGCGGGCATAGGATTGCATCAGCGCCTGCAACCCGGCCCAACCAAGGGCGGCGCAGGTCACGGCCCCCAGCAGGCAGGCCGCCAGGACAACTCTCCGGCGGGCGCGCGGCGGCAGGCCGTGGGTGACCAGGTCAACCTGCACATGGGCGTCCAGCCGCAGCACCCAGGGGGCCCCGAGGAAAGCCGCCGCCATCAGCCCGTATTCAATAGCGTCCAACGCGCCGTAGATCACCGGCAGCCCAAGGTTGCGCAACAGGACATTGAGCGGAATCACCAGGGTGATCGCGGCGAGGATGGCGGCGCTGAGCACGGCCAGGCCGGTGAGCAGGACGCCGAAACTGCGGTCTAAGCGGTTCATGAGTAAAGAGGCGAGGCGGCGCCAGGCCGCCCCGGTCCCATCACTTCAACAGGCAGGCCTGCAGCTTTTCCCCAAGCTGCGGGTCTGTCTTCATCACTTCGCCCCAGCCCTCGGTCTGCGCGGTTTCGCTCCATAGCTTCCCGTTCTCGCCTTCCAGGGTAATCGTCTTGATCCCCGCCTCGGCCTGGGCTTTGGCCTCGGCCTCGTTGCGGGCGATGTTCTCGGCGTTCTGCTCTTCGATCCAGGCGGCGCCCTTTTCCAGCAGGGCGCGCTGCTCATCGCTCAGCCCGTTCCAGCTGTCGAGGTTCACTAGGAAGTTCACGTCCACCTGATAGAACCCGGGATCGACGCGATAGGCAGTCTGCTCGTGCCAGCCAAGGTCCAGCACGCCCTGGCTGGGCCAGCCGTAACCGTCGATCGCCCCGCGCTCCAGCGCGGTATAGACCTCGCCCGGTGCCGTGCGCACAAGCGTGGCCCCCAGCTTTTCGAACATGGCGCGGTAAACCGGGGTGGTGCGGATGGTCAGTCCGGTCAGGTCCGGGCCGTCCAGCGGCTTAGTCAGATATAGATGATAATTCATGTGATCGCCCACACGGGCGAGGTATTTGACGTTCATCTGATCCTGGTGAACCTGGTCGATCAGCTCATAGCAGCCGTTGGCCCGCTGGTCCTGAACGGTGTTCTGCGCCAGGTGCAGCGCGTCGCCTGCGGGCAGCAGGTTCGGGTAGTAGGCGGTGGTGTTGTTGGCGATGTCGACGATGCCCGCTTGCACCGCGTTGCCCAGTTCAAACGGCGGCACGGCTTCGGGCCCGCCAAGCAGGTCGATCTGCACCACGCCCTCTCCGTTCTCATTGACCCAATCAACGAAAGCCTCGAAATCACGGGAAAAAGTTGTGCCGGTTGCAAAGGCGGTTACCGCCTTCAGCGTGACTTCTTCAGCCTGGGCAGAGGCGGCGGTCAGCGCGGCGGTTCCCAGAAGGGCTGCGGCAGCGAATGTGCGGAATGTCATGTTGGTCTCCCTGGATGTGTGGCAGCGCGCAGACCGGGCGGTTTGCAGTCCCTTGTTTTTCCGGGCGCCTTTGAAAAAGCCTAGGTCCAGGCTGTCTCACCTTCAAGCACGAAGTTTTAAGCTTCAAGTAAGTTTATATGCAAACGCATTAAAAAGTTTGAAAGTACAGCTGCCTCAGGCGGCTGGTGGTCCGGGTGATTCGGGTGTTCACGGCAGATGACCTCATTTGACCGGTGTAAAAGCCGCTTACCCGGGTCTTGAGCGTGCCGCCTCAAGTGCTCACGGCTTGAGGCGGACGCTGCGGGGAGCGGCAGACCCGCAACCTGCCGGCTGCCTTGACCCGGCTACGCAGCGAAGCTCCGGATGGTTCTAAGCGCACCGTCCAAGGCCTCTCCCTTTTCGTCCTGCAAAGCAGCCTCGCGCAGGCGGGCGACCCATTGCGGCCCATCATCACGGGCGGCCACCATGCGGGCGCCCTGCATCACCTTGTCGAATTTGGAAAGACCGCGGGCGTGCGTGTCCGAATACCCTTTGATCAGGCGGCGGCAGCGGATTATCTCGACTGCCATGCCATAGCTGCGCGGCAGGTGGTCAAGCGCGGCGGCCAGCCATTTGTCCAGATGCGCCTGCTCCTGCGCGTGTCGCAGGCTTAGGCGGCGCCAGCCGCGCAACCCGCCCAGAATATAGAGCATCACAAAACCGCGGAGGCTGTCCGTGCGGATGCGGCGGCCCTTATTGAACAGCCTGTCGAGTCTGGCCATCCACTTCGGGCTGTTTTCCACCTTGGTTCCCAGGCGTGCGGGGAGCAAGCCCGCAATCTCCTCGGCGCGGGGATGCAGGTAGTCGGTGAGTGTCATCAGTTTGCCTTGCGACCCCATCTGACCCTCGATGCGGTCAAAGCGGCTGCTGCGGGTCTTAAGGTCGGCAACCCGGATCACGTCGTCGTATGCCATTGCATTGGCGATATATTTCGCCGCCTCGCGGCCAAGCGCGTATCCCTGGTCCGCGCTGTCGCGGTCCAGCACGCCCTGCAGCCTGTCCAGGTATTCGGCGCCGTAATCCGTGTCCTGAAAGTCCACCACCTTGCGCAGCCCCGGCACAGCCGTTTCCTGCACGCCTGCCGGAAACCGGGAAACCCGCGCCATCAGCCCGTTCCAGGCGTCCAAGGCCTTGTGTGGACCCGCCGCCTTTGCTGGGGCTTCTTCCGCGGATGCGGCTTCCGGCTGCTCGCCGTGCTCCGCCAAGTCGAAACCGGCGGCAAAGGCCCGCAGGCTGGCCTCGACACCTTTGCCGCTGGCGCGGATTGCGTCCTCGAACGCGGCCCGGGGGAAGGGCAGGGCGCCTGAGCCGGCCAAGGCGCCGAACAGCGAGGCAGAGATCACCGATCCCACCCGCACCGCGGCGCTGTCCATGTCGGCCATCACCAGCTTTTGGGCCGCGGTTTCGGCGGCTGCGCGCACCTCATCGGCATCGGCGATACCGTCTCCGGGAACCATCTTTTCAGACACGGCCAGCGCGCGGTGGGTCGAGGCGACCAGCGTGGTGCGGTCCGGGGTCACAAAGCCGCGCATGATGGCACGGCCGGCCTCCATCATCTCGGCGGCGATCATCACGTCCACGTCGCCTGGCGCCGGCGCAAGCGAAAATACAGGATGCGGCACGCTGCCCGGCGCCATCTCGATATAGTAGATGGTCGCGCCGGTGCGCTGGGCGACGCCGGCAACGCTGGTGGCCTGGGCACTGTAGCCCTGGCTGCGGGCAAGCGACTCGATCCAGTTGGTCAGCACTCCGCCGCCCTGTCCGCCGACGGCAAGAATGGCCACCTTGATGACGCCCTGCAGGCGCGGATCGGCCGGTTGAGGGCGGACCGGTATTTCGATGGTCATGGTGCAATCCTCCCGGGAGCGGTGCCGGTGAATGTAAGGCGCCGCGCTGCGCGGCGGGTCTGAAGCCAGTAGATAACACGGCTGCGCAATTCAGCTGCCCAGCGTTCAAAGCCGCTGGGGTTATGCACCACGCGCGCCTCATAAAAAGAGGGGCAAAGGATCGCCGCATCGGCCACCTCGCCGCAGTTGCCGCAGCCGACGCAGGACTGGTCGATATGCGCCACGGGATCGTCGCGCAGCGGATCGTCCAGCGTTTTCAGCGACAGCGACGGGCAGCCGGACAGGCGGATGCAGGCGTGATCGCCGGTGCAGACGTCTTCATCCACGCCAAAGCGGGGGATCTCCACCCGCGCACCGTCTTTGATCGCCTTGTTGCGCTGCGGCTTTTCGCGGCGCTGCCGGTTCAGCATGCATTCGGAGGAGGCAACGATCACCTTGGGGCCGTCGTAATCGGTGGTCAGCGCCTCGCGGATGGTCTCACGCATCTTTGTGACGTCATAGGTCCGGTCGATCTGCCGGATCCATTTGACGCCCGCACCTTCCAGCGCCTTGGTGATCGGGTTGTTCGTCGCCTTGGTGGCATTCTTGGCGCGGCTCGACGGAATATCCTGGCCGCCGGTAGCGGCCGAATAGTAGTTGTCGACGATGATCGCCACACTGTCCGACTTGTTGAACACCATGTTGCCGATCGAAGTGCTGAGCCCGTTGTGCCAGAACCCGCCGTCGCCCAGGATCGAGATTGCGCGCTTGTCACCGCCGCCGTCGAACGCCGCGTTCGAGGCCGGTCCCAGACCGTACCCCATTGTCTGCCCGCCGATCTCAAACGGCGGCAGCGCTGCAAACAGGTGGCAGCCGATGTCTGCCGAAATCTGATGCTTGCCCAGTTCCTGCTCGACCAGCTTCATCGAAGCAAAGATCGGCCGCTCCGGGCAGCCGGTGCAGAACCCCGGCGGACGGATCGGCACGGTGGCGCTCAGGTCTGGAACCTCCGGCACCGGTTCGTTGGGGGCCAGCACCTGGCCGGGCAGCAAATGGGCGGCATGCTTGCGGAAGAAGTCGTCCAGCCCGTCCATCATCACTTGGCCGGTGTATTCGCCGGCCTTGGGGAAGATGCCCTTGCCCTCAAGCTTGGTCTGGCTGCCCGCCTTGAACAGCATGTTGCCTAGCTGCTGCTCGATGAACTCTGGCTGGCCTTCCTCGATCATCAGCACCGCGTCCTTGACCGCGCAGAAGTCCAAAAGGTCGCTCTGCACCAGCGGATAGGCCACGTTCATCACATAAAGCGGCACCTCGGTGTTGCCGCTGACATCTGCCAGCCCCAGGCGCTGCAGAGCGCGGATCACGCTGTTGTACATGCCGCCCAGGCAAATCAGCCCGGCCTTGCCGTCCTGCGGCCCGAACCGTTCGTTCAACCCGTTTTCCAGAATGAACTTCTCCGCCGCGGGCCATCGGTTTTCGATCTTGTCGTGCTCGTGCTGATAGGACATCGGCGGCAGCACCACACGCTTGAAATCGCGCTGCGGGCTGGACAGCGCCTCGCGCACGGTCAGCGGCGGCGGCTGGTTGTCGCGGCAGTCGAAAGTGCCGGTCACATGGCAGGAGCGGATCCGCACCATCAGCATGACCGGCGTGTTTGACGCCTCCGACAGCGCAAAGCTGTCACCCACTGCCTTCACAATCGACGGCAGGTTCGGCCGTGGATCCAGCAGCCAGAACTGCGATTTCATCGCAAAGGCATAAGAGCGCTCCTGCATGATCGAGGAGCCTTCGCCGTAATCCTCGCCGACGATGATGATCGCTCCGCCAGTGACGCCGGAGGAGGCGAGGTTGGCCAGCGCGTCAGAGGCCACGTTGACACCGACCGAGCCCTTGAAGGTCACCGCGCCGCGGATCGGGTAGTGGACCGAGGCCGCCAGCATCGCCGCGGCGGCCGCCTCCGAGGCGTTGGCCTCATACCGCACGCCCAGCTCGTCCAACAGGTCCTCGGCGTCGGCCAGCACATCCATCAGATGCGAAATCGGAGCGCCCTGGTAGCCGCCGACGTAACCCACGCCGTTTTCAAGAAGCGCCTTGGTGATGGCCAGAATGCCCTCGCCGGTGAAGCTGGTGCCTGCACCTTGGCGCAGGTGCTCGACCTCAGCCTTGAACGATCTTTCGGCCATTGGCGCCTCCTTGGATGGGGTCCGGGATTAGAATTGATTCACCCGCACGTTGTGCAGGATTTTCTGCAGCGTGGCGGTAAAGGCGCGCTGTTCTTCCGGGTCTATGCACTTGAACATCTGCGCACAGGCCTCCGCCACATGCGGCCAAAGCCCCTCGTGGGTTTCGCGGCCCTTCGGCGTCATGACAATGCGGGTGGCGCGGCTGTCATCGGGATCGGTTTTGCGCTGAACCAGCCCGTCGCGCTCCAGCGCATCCAGCGCACGGCTGAGGGTGGATTGCTCCACCACTGCGTAGACGGACAAGTCGCGGATCAGCAGCCCGTCCAGCACCGACAGAACCGCCAAGGCCCGCATTTTGGCGGTGGTCAGCCCATGCGCCGCCATTTCCTCGCGCAGAGCCGCGTTATAGCGGCCCATGATGCGGTTCATCAAATAAGGCGGGAAGTTCTCCAGCCCGATCTCCCCCAGCCGCGGCAGCGGGGGGCTCTCTTCTGCAGCAACCTGCGGAGCTGCGGCTTCATTTGCAGTCATGCATCCTTCCTTTACGCCAATTGAGTGCCGGAGCCAGCGCCTGCATACAGGCACCGGCGCCGGGGCTGATGCGGGCGCGTTACCTGCCTCAGCCCCGCGGGACCAGAGCTAGGGCCCGGATCGGACTGCCGGTGCCGCGCTTGATCTTGAGCGGAGCTGCAATCAGCAGCGCGCCTTTGGGCGGCAGCTTGTCCAGATTGGCCAGCGAGGCCAAGCCAAAGCAGTTGTCCCGGTGCAGCAGGTTGTGGGCCGGGTAGGGCGGCTCCATCCCGCCGGCCTGGCCTGCATCCGTGCCGATGCACTGGCTGCCCCAGCCCACGATTTTCTTCGACAGCAGGTATTCTACCGCATCCGGGGTCGGCCCGGGGCTGTGCGGGCCTGTGTCATCCGCGTTCAAAAAGGCGTCTTCGTCATCTGCGCGCTTGTCCCAATCGGTGCGCATCACCACCCATTCCCCCGCGCCGATCTCACCGTGCTCCGCCTCCCAGGCCCTGATCAGGTCTGCCGTCAGCAGAAAGTCCGGGTTTTCGGCGCTTTCCTTGGAGCAGTCGATCACATTGACCGGCGCCACCAGGCGCTGCACATCCAGCGTATCGGTATAACCGTCGCTATAGTCCTTGCCGGTGATCCAGTGGTGCGGGGCGTCGAAATGGGTGCCGGAATGCTCCCCCAGAACCATCCAGTTCCAGGCAAAGAACGGGCCGTCCTCGTCATATTCACTGATCTTGTGGATTTCGACTTTGGGTGTGTTCTTGGCAAAATCCTCGGGCAGGCGCAGGATCGGCGTCTCGGGGCCCAAGGTGCCGGAACAGTCCACCACTTCGACCTGTCCGGACAGGATCATCGCGCCCAGGCCGTCCAATGCATTGGCTGCAGTCATACTATTTCTCCCGTTGTGCGCGGTCTGAATGCCGCTTTTGTGCGTCCGGTGAAGCACTGGTTTCAAAATATACATGAATTTGCAAATTTAAAAGCACTTTGAGAGCTCCCAATGAAGAAGGTGATGCAGCACTCACTGGCTACCTTAAAGTATGTATACGCATGTAAAAGGATGGGATGCACCCGCGGGCAGCCCCTTTGGGGGGAATCTTACCGGACCGGTCACCTGACAAGGTGCCATGCACAGTGCGCACAAAGAGAGAAGGCTCCGCCAGCAGCGGAGCCCTCCCTCAAGCGTGTTGCCGTGCGGTCAGCTCATGAACCGCTTGGCGGCCGGCAGGTGCTGCATCAGCAGGTAATAGGACAGACCAGCAGGCAGCAGGCTGGCGTACCATGAGATGCCGGAGAAGATCAGCGCTGCTGCAACCCCGATCCCCATGGCAATCACCGCGGCCCAGTTGACGCCTTGGTAGGGGCCGTTCTCATCATAGAGCTTATCCAGATCCAGTTCCTGCTTGCGCAGGACGAAATAGTCCACCACCAGGATCGCAAAGATCGGGCCCAGGAAGGCGGAATAGGTCTGGATAAACAGGCTGAGGCCAGCGGCGGATTCGTCCTTCACCAGCTCCCAGGGGAAGGTGGCAAAGGCCAGCAGGCCGACGATCACAGCCGAGGTCTTGAACTTGATCTTGAAAATATCCATCAGCGCATAGGCCGGCGGCACAACGTTGTTCAGGATATTGGTGGTGACCTGCGCAAAGGCGATGAACAGCAGGGTTATGACCAGGAGCGGCTTGTTGTCGACGGCGCTGGAGAACACCTTGATCGGGTCAACCTCGCCGGTGGCGCCGGAGACCATCAGGCCGATCAGCCCCATGAACAGCGTCGCAGGCAGGATCGAGTTGGCATAGATCGCCACTTGGCGGAACGGGCCGACGTTCTGGCGCAGCTCGCGCGAATAGTCCGAGACGTTCAGCATCATGGTGCTGTAGATGCCCAGGAAAAGCATGGTGGCTCCCCAGAAGGGCGCACCCCAGGTGCCTTCGACGTTGACCAGATTGGCGGAGATCTCCTCGCCGTATTTGCTGATCACGCTGAAGAACATGTAGACCAGCGAGCCGATGATGAAGACGGAGCCGATGTTCTCCAGCCATTTGATACCATGGAATCCCAGCACCGACAGGCCGATCTGCAACAGCTGGAAGCCGATAAAGAACACCACGATGTTATCATAGCCGAACATCGTATCGGAGACGAGGTTCAGCGCCCCGGCGCCGATCCAGCTTTGGAAGCCGAACCACACAATGGCGGGCACCGAGCGCACCAGCGCGGGCAGCCGGGTGCCGGCAAATCCGAAGGCAGAGCGCGCCTGTACCATGAAGGGAATGCCGTATTTGTGGCCCGCCTGGCCGTTGATCATCAGCGCGATGCCGATCACGGTGCAGCCGATGGCAATGGCGACAAAAGTCTGCAGCAGGTTCAGCGTGCCCACCAGGCCGGAGCCGATGGTGAATGTGCCGATCGACACACAGCCGCCGAGCCAGGCAAACAAATAGGACCACGGATCCATGATCCGCGTTTTCTGTGGTGCAAGGCTCTCCTCCCCGATCCCCTTGCCGCCGTGTTCCGCGATGCCGCCGCCTTCGACGACGGCTTCCAGTTCTGCATTCATGGTCATGTTGTCCTCCCTGACGATACCATTATTTCCGGTTGGGGCGCGCGTAGGCGTTGATCTTGCTGGTCCGCAGGCCGCAGCCTGCAAGCGCCTCGATCATCCGCGTTGCCGCGCTGACCCCGTCGATGACGGGAATGCCCGTCTCCTGGCTCAGACAGGCGGTGAGATCGGCCATGCCGGCACAGCCCAGCACAACCGCCTCGCAATGATCCTCCTCAATGGCGCGCAGGATCTCGGCGCGGATCTTCTCCCGCGCGTCTGAGCCTTCCTCCTCCAGCGCCAGCACCGGGATCGCGGCAGAGCGCACCCGGCGGCACTGATGCGACAGGCCGTATCCATGGATCAGATGTTCGATCACCGGCACCGCGCGGGGCAGGGTGGTGACCACGGTGAAGGAGGTCGCCAGCATGCTCGCCGCCTTCACCGCCGCTTCGCAAATGCCCAGAACCGGGCCGGTCGCCAGCTCGCGGCAGGCGCCGATGCCGGGGTCGTCGAAACAGGCAACGACAATCCCGTCCACGCCCTGTTCCTCGCCCGCCGCAACCTGCGCCAGCAGGCCGGGCAGCGACATCGCCTCGTCGAAATGGCCCTCGATGCTGGCGGGGGCGCCAGCTGCGGTTGCACCCAGAATGGTGACGCCGGGGCTGGCAGCGGCTTCAGCGGCCTCAACGATCTTCCGCGTCATCGACTCGGTCGAGTTGGGATTGACGACTAGGATTTTCATGCGCTCCTCCTTTGTTGTCATTTATTGTTAACAATATTTGATAACACGTCAAGACTGGCGGGCCCGGGGTGCCATTGCCAAGCGCCCTGACGCTCCTTAAGTTGCGGCAACGCAGGAAAAACTTTTTGAGGCCCGATGAAGGATTCTCCCGAAGATCAGATCGTGAATGCGATTCTCGACGCGATTTCCGAGCAGCGCCTCCCGGCTGGAACCAAGCTGGGCGAACAGGCGCTGAGCGATCTGTTTTCTTGCAACCGCGCCAATGTGCGCCGGGCGCTGGCTTCGCTGGCCGCACAGCAGGTGGTGGAGTTGCGCCCCAACCGCGGCGCCTTTGTGATGACTCCCTCCCCCAAGGAGGCGCGCGACATCTTCCAGGCCCGCCGCGCGATCGAGCGCACCATTGCCCGTCATGCCTCCGGCCAGGCCTCAGCAGGGGACATCGCCTTTCTGCGCGGCAATATTCAGGAGGAAGCCGAGGCACGTAAGGCGGGTGACAAACCGGCCGAGCTGCGGGCCTCGCGGCAGTTTCACATGCGGATAGCGCAGATCGCCGGCAATCTGGTGCTCGAGCGGTTCCTGTCAGAGCTGACCATGCGCAGCACGCTGATTTTGGGGCTCTATTCTCCCACCGGCAGCTCCTCCTGCGCGGAGGACGAGCACGACCGGATCGTCGACGCGCTGGCGGCTGGCAGCACGGATGAGCTGGTTCAGCTTGCAGATGAGCATCTGCGCCATCTAGAGGAAGGCCTGAACTTTGATGAGCCGCCCGCCGCCCCGATGAGCCTCAGGGAGCAGCTGATTGCTCCGCGCAAGGCACCCACAGCAGAGTAGTCGGGCACATCACGGGTGCGCGCCCTCACACCGGAAAATACTGCGAGGGCGCGGCAGGTCAGAAGATTGCCGCGGGCAGCCAGGTCGCCAGGCCGGGGATCAGCCAGACCAGCAGAACCCCAACCGCCTGCAAGCCGATAAATGGCACCACACCTTGATAGATGTGGCGTGTGGTGACCTCCTCCGGCGCCGCGCCGCGCAAGTAGAACAGCGAAAAGCCGAACGGCGGGGTCAGAAAGCTGGTCTGCAGGTTGATCGCGATCAGGATGCCCAGCCAAACCGGATCGTGCCCCATCAGGATCAGCGTCGGCGTGACCAGCGGCAGCACGATCACCGAGATCTCGACGAAGTCGAGGAAGAAGCCGAGCACGAAGATGAACAGCATGCAGAACAGCAGCGCCCCGGACGGGCCGCCCGGCATGTTGCCCAGGATGTGCGCCACCCGCTCCTCGCCGCCCAGCCCGATGAACACCAGCGAGAACATGCCCGCGGCCAGGATGGTGGCAAAGATCATCGCCGTCATCGTCGCGGTGGAGGTCACGGCCTCATGCAGAATGCGCTTTTTCAGCCCGCTGCGCAGGGCGGCGATCACCGCGATGGCCCCCACAGCCGTTAGCAGCGCATAGAACAGTCCCGCCGCAAAATCGCCGCTGCTGAGGTCGCTGCGCTGCAGGCGGATGGGATGCACGCCGGACAGGATGCCCAGCAGGATCAGCGCGGCAGCGCCCAGCAGGATCAGCCGGACCGGACCGCCCGCGCGCAGGCCCGCCATCAGCAGCGCGCCGATGGCCCCGACAGAGGCGGCCTCGGTCGGGGTTGCGACGCCGCCGAGAATGGCACCCAGCACGGCAAAGATCAGCAGGATCGGCGGCACCACGGCGCGGACGACCTCGCCCCGGCCGGGGCGGGCCATTTGCGCCGGGGCTGAAGGCATGTCCTGCGGGCGCAGAAAGCCGCGGACCAGGATATAGAGGAGGTACAGCACCACCAGCACCAGCCCCGGCACCAGCGCCGCGGCAAAGAACTGTCCCACCGACAATGCCTCAACCGAGAACTTGCCCTGCTCGTACTGCGCCTGCTGATAGGCGTTCGACATAACATCGGCGAGGATGATCAGCAGGGTTGAGGGCGGGATGATCTGCCCCAGCGTACCGGCCGTGCAGACGATGCCAGAGGCGACCCGAGGGTCATAGCCTGCGCGCAGCATGGCGGGCAGGGCGATCATGCCCATCGCCACCACTGTGGCGCCGACAATCCCGGTCGAGGCCGCCAAGAGCGCCCCCACCAGCACCACTGAGATGCCCAAGCCGCCTTTCAGCTGCCCGAACAGCCGCCCCATGGTGTCCAGCAGCTCTTCGGCGATGCGGCTTTTCTCCAGGATTGCGCCCATCAGCACAAACAGCGGAATTGCGATCAGCACCTGGTTGCTCAGCAGCCCGAATGCGCGCTGGCCCAACGCCCCCAGCAGCGAGATATCCATCACCCCCAGGGCCCAGCCAAGATAGGCGAACAGGATGGCGATGCCCGCAATGGAGAAAGCAACCGGAAACCCCATGAGGATCGCTGCCATCAGGGCCGCGAACATGACCAGGTCGAGATATTCCGTCATTGGGGGGATCTTTCCGAAAACAGCCGGATCAGCAGGGCGATGGATTGCAGCATGACCAGCACGCAGAAGGCGGGGATCAGCGATTTCAGCAGGAACACGGCCTCAAGCCCGCCGACGGCAATCGGGCCTTCGAGGATGGCCCAGGAATTGCGCACCGAAGGCCAGGACCAATAAAGCAGCGCAGCCATTGACGGCAGCAGCAGGACCAGATGGCCGAATATGTCGATACCGCGCTGGGCCCGGGGGCTGAGGCCCGCATAAAACACATCGACGCGCACATGCTTGTCGACCAGCAGCGTGTAACCGGCCGCCAGCATGAACAGGGTCGCGTGCATGTACAGGACGCTCTCCTGCGCAGCGATGGAGTTCACCCCGAACACATAGCGTCCGACCACGATGGCAAATTGCGCCAGCACCATCAGCAGCGCCAGCCACCGCACCACCAGCGCCAGGCCCCGGTTGATACCGTCCAGCGCGTCCGCAACCCGTAGCATCCTGTGTCTCTCCCCATCAAAAAGCCGGCGCCCGGTCTCCCTGGGCGCCGGCAGCCGTTGCAGTGATCAGTAGCCCATCACTGACGCGCGGGCGTTCATCTGGCCGTTGTCGGCATAGGTCATATAGCCGCCGACACTCTCGCGGTAAGCCAGGAAGCTTTCGGTGATGCGGCGCACCAGTTCGTCTTCGTCTTCCTGCAGCTCGGCAATCACTTCTTTGGCGGCGGCGCCCATCGCGGTGATCACGTCCTCAGGGAACATCTTCACCTGCACGCCGTCCTCATCCACCATCTTCTTGAGCGCCAAGGCGTGTTTGGTGGTGTATTCGGTCCAGACCGGATTGTAGAGGCTTTCACACGCCAGCGACACAACCTGCTTCAGATCTTCCGGCAGTTCGGCAAAGGCATTGGCGTTGACACCGCATTCCTCGGCCGAGGACGGCTCGCCCACACCCGGCCAGTAGTAGTTCTTGGCCACCTGATAATAACCCAGCGCGCTGTCGGTCCAGGGGCCGATGAATTCGCCGGCATCCAGCGCACCGGTCTGCAGGCCCTGGAACATCGCCGGGCCGCTGGTGGCCTCCGCCGCCATGCCCAGTTTCGAGGCCATCTCCGACGCCAGCCCGGTGGTGCGGAACTTCAGCCCCTTCAGGTCCTCGGCAGAGTTGATCTCCGTCTTGAACCAGCCGCCCCACTGCGGGCCGGAGTTGCCGCACAGGAACGGTTTGATGCCGAAACGGCCGTACATCTCGTCATAAAGCGCCTGACCGCCGCCGTGGTACAGCCAGCCGAACTGCTCATCCGCGCGCAGGCCAAAGGGCTGCGAGCCGAACAGCAGGATGCCTTTGGACTTGGAGCCCCAGTAGGCCGGCACCGCGTGATACAGCTCGGCTGTGCCCTCAGACACGGCATCAAATACGCCGCGGCCCGGCACCAGCTCGCCTGCGGCGAACAGCTTGACCTCAATCCGGCCGCCCGAAAGCGTGGTGATCCGGTCGGCCAGCATCTGCGCCGCCACGCCGGGCCCGGGCAGGTTCTTCGGCCAGGCCGTCACCATCTTCCACTGCATCTTGCCTTGGGCGATGGCGGGGCTGGCCAGCGCCGTGGCCGCTGCGCCCATGGCACCGGCTTGCAGAAACTTCCGTCTTTGCATGTTTCCATTCCTCCGTCTGTCGGTGGATCTGCGGTGGCCGCGGGCCAGTGGCGCAGACTCAGTCTTGTTTTGTAAGTGCTTTACATTAATATGTAGCTACATATTATTGTCAATCACGGTTGCGCGGTTCACATTCGCCTTTCGGCGCAAGATGAAATATGGAGCGGCAGCAGACATTGTCCCGCGCGGCCTGGGAGAGGAATTTTGACGGAGAAGCGGCGCCACTCCTGGACGGAGATCCGGGACAGCATCCGGCAGATGATCCTGGATTCGACCTACGGACCCGGAGACAAGCTGCCGCGCGATGAAGAGTTTGCAGCCCGGTTCGGCTGCGCCCGCTCGACCGTGCACCGCGCCATGCGCGACTTGGCCGAAAGCGGCGTGGTGGAGCGGCGGCGCAAGGGCGGCACGATGGTGCGGCGCGATCCGGTCACCCGCGCGACGCTGAATATCCCGATCACACGGCTGGAAGTCGAACAGAAGGGCAGCGTCTACCAGTATCAGCTGATCCGCCAGTCGGTGCAGGCGACCACCCCGGCGATCATGGCCAACTTCGGCCTGCCAGAGCCCCGCCCGATGCTGCGCGTCGAGGCGCTGCATCTGGCCGACAGCCGGCCCTATATTTTTGAAGACCGCTGGATTTGCTTGGAAACCGTGCCCGAGATCGAAGCGGTCGACCTCACCCGCGAAAGCGCAAATGAATGGCTGGTCCGCAACCGCCCCTACAGCCGGTGCGATCTGCGGCTCTATGCCCGCCCCGGCACCGAAAGCGACAGCGAGGTGCTGCAGAGCAAGATCGGCGACGCCTTGTTTGTCATGGAGCGCACCACCTGGATCGGCGAGGATCCGATCACCAGTCTGCGCGCTGTGGCGCACCCGGGCTATCAGCTGGTTACCCAGGGCTGACCGCAGGTTGCGAACGCAACGCCACCAGGGAACCGATCCGGGGCTGCCGGCGTTTGCTTAAAAGCGGAGGGGTTTCTGAAACAGGTGGGGGATAGTGCAAGCCAGACACGCCATCGGCGCGGAAGGCGGCTGCACCGCTCAATCCTTTCAGGCCCGTCTGCTTGTACGCTAACCCGCTCCGCAGGCGCCCGCACCGGCATGATCCGGTCCGGCAGAATTTACGCGGCAGCTTGCGCGAACGGGGCCAGAAGGCCAATGTCACCAGGGAGGTCCTTAATGCCTAATGATCACACTGCAGCCGCCCTGCAGCGGCCAGAGGCTCGATTGCACGGACAACACATCTGCGCGGGGCAGTAGATTATGTGGCAAACAGTTATCGCCAAGCGCTCAGTCCGGATTATGCTGCTGATCATCACCCTGATCCTGCTGGGCGGAGCAATGTACCTCGCCAAGCCGGTTCTGGCGCCAGGTGTTTTTGCCCTGGTGGTCGGCGTTGTGGTGGCGCCGCTGGCTGACCGTCTGGAACGGTTCGGAGTCAGCCGGGTTGTGGTGGCCAGCAGCCTGCTGGTGCTGTCCACAGCGCTGCTGGCCTTGCTGATCCTGTCGCTGGACCCGCTGCTGACGTCGCTGGCCAGCCAGGTCCCCAAGATCAAATACGAAATCCGCGGCTGGCTCGATATGGTGTCTGGCCTGCTGCGCGGGATTGAAAGCATCAGCAGTGAAATCGAGGAAACAATCGGCGCAGCGGATGCGGAGACAGAGGAGGAAGGCGGCAGCCTGCCAACGCTGACGGATGCGCTCTGGCTGGCACCGAACTTCGGCGCGCAGATTTTCATCTTTGCCGGCACGCTGTTCTTCTTCGTGCTGACCCGGAATGAGCTGTACGAACAGGCCGGCAGCTATGCCGCCCGGTTTTTCCGGGCAGAGCGCGCGGTGGCGCGCTACTTTGCGGCGGTCACGATTGTCAACGGCGGCCTGGGCCTGCTCACAGCCGCCGGGCTGGCGCTCATCGGCCTGCCGGGAGCCTGGATCTGGGGGCTGGCGGCGGCCATCCTGAACTTTATCCTGTATCTCGGCCCGCTGATCATGCTGGCCGGGCTGACGGTGGCAGGCCTGACGCAGATCGGGGGTGCAGGCGCGCTACTGCCGCCTCTGGTGTTTCTCGGGCTGAACCTGGCCGAGGCACAATTTGTCACTCCAGCCTTTGTCGGCCGCCAGCTGGACCTCAACCCGCTTATCGTGTTCTGGGCGATTGTTTTCGGGTTGTGGATCTGGGGGCCGGTGGGTGCCATTGTGGCGCTGCCGATGCTGCTGTGGTGCGGCCGCATGCTGGTGCCGCCGCCGGATACGGCCGTGGCGGAAGCGCCCGAACACCGGTAACCGGCCAGGGCAGCCCGCATGGGCTGCCTTTGCCCCTTCCCCCCCCCTGCAGAGTGCGTGCAAGGGACCTGCCTTGCCCGGACGCTTCCCCGCCCGGAAACCCGTCCGCGCGCGGCGCCAGCAGCGTGCTGGGCATGCTCGGGCAACACTCCTGTCAGGCTGTAAGCGCCGGGATGAGCGGTAATTTGCCAGCACTTATCCGACCTCGCGGTTATTCTAAAAAAAGTTGCACGGCGCGGGAACCAAGACGGGCCGGAGCGGGTTGGGTGGCTGTAACTCAAGCGCGCAGATGAGTGAAACTGGACAGGAGACCAATCCGATGAAACATCTTATGCTTTCGACTTCGCTGATCGTCGCAACCGCCGTGCCCGCCTTTGCCGGCACCGAAACCGAAGCTTCCGGCAGCGCCGAGGCCGAAGTTCAGCTGGAAACCCCGGCAGCCGATGCTTCCGGCGAAGCAAATGTCTCCGGTGAGGCCCAGGCTGACACCGATACCATGGAGCAAGAGGCCGAAGAGCTGGCCAATGAGGCCGAAGCCGAGGCCGAAGAGCTGGCGAACGAAGCCGAAGCCGGCGCCGCTGAGCTGGCGGATGAAGCCGAAGCCGGCGCTGCAGAAGTGGAGCAGGAAGCCAGCGAGCTGGCCACCGAGACCGAGAACGCTGCTGAGAGCATGTCGGACGCCGTCAACCCTGACGCGGACGGCCCGGCCATGGAGGCGCTTGCTGAAGGCGAAATGACCACAGAGGCGCTGACCGGTGCCTGGACCTATGACTCCAATGACGAACACATCGGCGAAGTGTCGCAGGTAATCGTCAACACCAGCGGCAGCGTCGAAGCCGTGATCATTGATGTTGGCGGTTTCCTTGGCATCGGCGAGAAGCCGGTGGAGCTGACCATGGGTGATCTGGACATTGGCAAGATGGACGGCGACATCCGTGTGAAGACCCACCTGACCCGCGAAGAGCTGGAAGCTCTGCCGGAGTACCAGTCTGAATAACACACACCGTTTCAAGGGGGCCGGCAGGTCCCCTTGAGAGCCGCCCGTTTGCCCCCGTCCCTTTGCCGGTTTCCTGCCTCGTACCGGCGTTTCGGGCAAACTCAACTGCCAGGCGGCCCTTCAAGGCCGGGTTCCGGATCGGAGCCCGGCCTTTTGGCTGTCTGAGGCAAGGTGCCGGGGTCAGATCAGCCCGGCCGCCAGCGCGGTTGCGGCGGCACCCAGCCCGGACAGGGTCAGCAAGGCAATCAGCCCGTCGCGTGTCAGCATTGCCACTGCCAGGAGGCTGACAGCCGCCCCCAGCAGCGAAGAGGAAAAAGGCACGATCTCCAGCAGCGGCATCAGCGCGCCGCAGAGCAGACAGACCAGCCGGATAATGGTCAGAAAGGGCTGGCGCACCAGCGCGGGCAGACGCTTCCCGGAATGCCGGTCCAGCCACTGCGCGGTCCGGCGCAGGGCCGCGGCCATCTTACGCACGGCCTTGCCCTTGATCTTGCGGCGGCCCAGCCACTGCGGCAGCCACAGATGCGTACGCCCCAGCAGCATCTGTCCCGACACCAGACAGATCAGGATGCCGCAGACGGATGAAAACAGCGGCACCCCGCTCAGCGGCGAGACCACTGCCAGCGCCGGCAGCGCCAGAACCGCCGAAAGCGAGCCGTGGCCAAGCTCTTCTGTCAGCCGGGCCACAGTGACCGGCCCGTCGTTTTCGCGGACAATGCGGCTGGTTTCCTGAAGGACCGCGGCAACGGGCTGTTTCGAAGAATTCATTGTTTCCTGTCTCTGGCTGCTCTTCTGCGCAACATAAACGCCAGAACCGCCTGCAAAGTTCCGCCTGCAACCGCCCTGCCGTCAGCCGGATTTCGCGCGGAACGGTCATCAGCGGTACTTTGGTTTATATATCAGGAACCTTTCAGACAGCCCGCGCGTTTCTGTGGTGGATCCCCAAGAGGGACTGACATGGAAAGGACCATTGAAATGACTCATCTGATCCGCACCACCGCCCTTGTTGCCGCCATGGCCACCGCAGCTGCCGCAGGTTCCCAGGTCTCCGAGATCGACGTGACCGCCGACCTGAGCGCGATTGAGAATTACGAGGCTGCCAAAGCCTGGACCAGCCTGGAAACCGACCTGGAAACCGCACTGGCCAAAAACCTAGTGGGCCAGATCGCTGGTGAAGATGCCGGAGAGGCCGCCGAAATCCACATCGAAATCGACTCCGTTGCCCTGGCCAGCAACTTCAAGCAGGCGCTTGGCGTTGGCGAATGGATGCTGAAAGGCGACGTGGACATCGACATGCCCGATGCCTCCAAGGACATGCGCTATGACCTCACGGTCTCTGCGGATCAGGTTAATGCCTATTACCCCGAGGGCACCGACCCCGCCGGGGTGAGCGTTGACAGCGAAGTCTTTTACAATGCCATCATCGACGCCTTCGCCAGCAACGTCGCGTCGAAGCTGAAGTAAGGAGGCCGCTATGCGTATCATGATCGCTCTTTTGGCACTGGCCGGACTGGCCGCCTGCGAAACCACCGAAGGCTTCGGCCGGGACGTGTCGAACCTCGGCGATGAAATCACCGAGGAAGCCCAGGAAGCGCAATAACCCATCCGCTTCCTTTAGATTTTGCTGACCCGGCGGCCTGCCATGCCGCCGGGTTTTTTTGACGGTTCATCGGAACTTTTTGCAAGGATGGCGCGTTTCCTTTTCAGAAACCGGCCCGAAATCCTCCCCCAATCCGGTTTGATCCGGCAGTTTCGGGCCCCCTGTCAGGCACCTGGTCACACCCCAGGTGCCTTTTTTTGTGCGTGCTGCCGCAGACGGCCAGGGTATGCGGGATCAGACGATGTCCTCTGTGGCACCCGGCAGCTGCTGCTGAAGCTCCGACATCTTATCCGGGTCATGCGGCACCAGCAGTCCGCGGCGGGATTCCGGGCGCCGCACCTGATTGCGGCGGGTTTCCTGCTGCCACCAGGCGGCGGCCCGGGCCGGGTCCAGTGCTTCAGGCGGCAGATCCTCCTGCCACCAATGCCGCGCCAGCTCCTTCCACAGCGTGGCGATCCGCGCCGGCTGGCTGATCCGCAACGCCGACTCGGTATCCCAGCGCATCGACCTTCCGTTCAGATTGGCAGATCCGACCATGGCAAAATCCATGTCGGTGATCAGCACCTTGCTGTGCAGATAGATGATTGGCGACCCCGACAGCACGGCAGGGGATTCGCGGGCGGCCATGCGCCGCTGGACCGGGCTGGCAATGCAGGCGCGGGCGCCAAAGGCCTCGGTCACCTCTTGCAGGGCTTCCGCCTGCAGCGCCATGCCATAGCGTGCGTCTATATCGCGGTTGCCTTCAAATGCGACATCGTCGGGCAGGGCGGGCAGGATCAGGATCAGCGACAGCGCAGGGTTGCGGCGTGCAGCGGCGGCCAGGCCGCGGGCAATCTGGCTGGAACGCAGGAACTGGGATTCCAGATAAATCAGCTTCTGCGCCCGCTCGAAGGCCGCCAGATGGTCCTCCTCGATTTCCTTCAGCTGCGTGCGGGGCGACAGCGCCCAGAACCCAAGGCGGCGCGGTGCCGACATGGTGCGGCGGATCAGCCTGCCTTCCGGCGGCCGCTTGCGCAGGGCAATTTCATCCCGGAACCGCTCCAGGTGGCGGGCCGCTTCTTCGGCTTCCGGGCCGCGCAGCATCAGCTGGACATCAGCCCAGGTCTCATGCGCAGGCAGGTCATGCTTCCGGGTGTCATAGCGGCGCCGGTTCAGATCCAGCCCGCCAATATACAGAACCTCCCGGTCGATCACCGCAAGCTTCTGGTGATGCGAAACCGGGTAGAGCTGCGGCAGCCCGGGACGGCTGGCCGCCGCCGGCCGCAGCCGCTTGGGCAGCTTGCGCAGTTTGCGCAGCACAAAAGGCGAAAAAGCAAGTCGCGGCAGCAGCCCCGCCCGCGCCGGATGCAGCGACGCGGCAACCGACAGCAATGCAGCCTGCTCCGGGGCGAGCCCCGCCATGATCTCCTGCGCCTGCATCAGCGTCTTTTGCGCGGCGGCATGCAGCGGCGCCGCCATCACCGGGTCGAAATCGCTGACCACCAGATGCACACGCACCCCGCGCCGCAGCGCATCGGCGATCAGCTCAGCCCAGGTGTCCCCGACCTCCTGCGCCTCAGGGCTCAGCAGGCGGGTGTTGAAATCGAACAGGCGGAAGCTGGCAATAAGCTCGCGCTCTGCGTTCAGCACCGCGCGCTCGAACGCAGGCCAGGCCTGTTCGGCTGTAACCAGAACTGCGAAATCCCCGCAGCTCTGCTCAGGTGACGGTTTCTGCGGCATGTTGCTCCTTACCGGGCGACGGCACTTCAGGCGGCACAGCCCCGGCCTGGACGGGGAACCCCAGCCGGTAGGTATACCTGTCCTCAGTTTCGTGTGTCGCAGCCTCGCCTTCAAGCTGGGTGGCAAAGGCCATCATCAGCCGCGCGCCGATGCCCGTTCCGTCGCCGGCCTCCTCAGGAGGCATCACCGGCTGACCCTTGGTGTTGGTGATCTCAAGCTCCAGCCAGTTTTCGGCGGTTTCACGCAGGCTGACCAGGATTTCCGGCTTTCCGCCGTCGGGCACGCCGGCGTTCTTGACCGCATTGGTCATCGCCTCAGAGACCAGCATCGACAGGGTAACCCCTTGATCCTGGCTCAGCGGGACCTGCGCCAGGTCGGTGCTGATCGTCAGTTTCTGCCCGGCGCCGGGGATCATCGCGCTGATTTCTGTAATCAGCGCGTCTATCAGGTCGTGGCTGTCGACGGTGGTAATATCCGGATTGGTGTTAAGGCTGCGGTGGATGGTCGCCAGACCGCGCACGCGCCGCTGCAGCTGCGCCAGCATCCGCCGCGCCTCCGGCGTCTGCGCGTTGCGGCTCTGCATGTTCATGATCGAGGCGACAAGCTGCAGGTTGTTCTTGACCCGGTGGTGGACCTCACGCAGCAGGATGGTCTTTTCTTCCAGATCCAGTTCGCGCCGCCGCTCCGCTTCGCTGAGGATGGAAACCATCCGGTTGAAGGATTGCTGCGCTTCGGCAAACTCACGCGGCGGGGCGGCAAGGTCCAGGCTGGCGTTCTCGCGTTCGCCCAGAGCATAGCGGCGCATCGCCTTGCGCAGCGCGCTGAGGTGGCGGATCACCATCCGCTGCAGCCCGAAAATCGCAACGGAAATCCCGGCCAGCCACATCAGCAGCGGAAACGCCACGGTCATCAGCGACGCCGGGTTTCTGGCCGCCGACATGGCGTTTTCGACCGGCCAGCTGCCGACCACGGACACCTGGCCGGGGAGGATCTCGCTCACCGCAAAAAACCGCTCGCGGCCGGAGCGGGAAGCCTCAAAAAACGTGTCGCCGGAACGGTTCACCAGATCGCGGCGGGGCAAGGACATCGGCAGGGCAAGCGGAGCTTGCTGCTCGGACACGCTCGCCGAGAGTATTTCCCCCTGCGCGTCGACTGTGACGTATTGAATGCCTGTGTCCGACCCCTCCATCCCAGGCTGCACAGCGCTGACTTTATGCGGAACCCCGATGCTCACATAGCCCTGCAGGATGCCGTCGCGCAGAACTGGGCTGGTCGCCAGCAGATAGCTGCCGTCTTCACCCAGCAGATCCCGGCCCAAGGCAAACGACAGCCGGGTGGTCTGCCGCGCCTTCAGATAAAACCATTTGCCGGACAGATCCCGCGCCTTGCCGTCGGACGCGCACTCCATGCTGCCGTCCAAAGACATGAAGCCCGCAAAGGTGAACGGGTTCGCCCCTTCGGTGAAGGCCTTAAGCAGCCGCGCGCAGCCGGCGCTGTCATCCGCCAGCGGCAGGATGGCGGCGGCCAGCCCTTCGGTGGCGCCGCCGGCCCGCTGCAGCAGCTCGCGCTCCCTTGCCGCAGCCTGTTCGGTGCGGTGCAGCAGCGATGCATGCGACAGCCTGGTGGCTTCATCCACCACCGCGTTAGTCTGGTACAGCGCAATCAGCCCGAGCGGCAGAAGAGCAAGCGTCATCAACGCCGCCAGCCGGACCAAAAGGCTGCCTGCTTGCAGCCGGGGCATTCTGATCACGCAGCGCCCTGCTGGGCGACGATCCCAGCTGTAACGGTGTCAGTCAGTTCCATTTTGCTGTCGTCGTCGATTTCCATCAGCTCGCCCAGCCGGGCGCGGGCGCGGTTCACCCGGCTTTTGATGGTGCCGGTCTTCACACCGCACATCTCTGCCGCTTCCTCGTAGGAAAATCCGCCCGCACCGACCAGCGTCAGCGCTTCGCGCTGTTCGTCGTTCAGCTGCGCAAAAGCTACCTGGAAATCGCGCATGTGCAGCCGCCCGTCGTGATCGGGCTTCTGCGCTAAAGCGCCAGACAGAACGCCGTCGCCATCCTCGACCTCGCGTTTGCGCTTGCGGCGCAGCGAGTAATACGTGTTGCGAAGAATGGTGAACAGCCACGCCCGCATATTAGACCCGTTCTCGAATTTATCGATATTCGTCCAGGCCTTGACCAGCGTGTCCTGCACCAGATCGTCGGCGGTGGCGCCGTTGCGGGTCAGGCTGATTGCAAAGGCGCGCAGGGCGCCCAGGTGGTTGACCAGGTCGTCTCTCGGGTCTTGTGCGGCTTCAGTCATCAGAGCGGTCCTTCTCGGAAGGTTCCGGGGCAGGGGGTGTTGCAGCCCCCTTTTCCTTCAGCTGCTTCAATAGATCGGTGAACCGGTCGGGGACCGGCTCATTAGCGATCTCTTCAAAAGCCCGCTTGAGGTTTTCATCTATGTCTCGGTCGGCCGTTTCAATACGCGGCCCGGGGGGGTGTACCTGTGTCATGCCATCCATCGGTTTTTTGCGCGGGGTTCTGGAACCAAACGCATGGTAGTGCGTATAGTTCCATGTATATTGTAAAAAAGGACAACACAAAATGACCGCTCAATCGGGAGAACTGATCGCCAGTCAGATTGGTGCAAACTTGCCCTATCTCCGCCGCTATGCCCGCGCGCTTACTGGCAGCCAGACCAGCGGCGACCAGTATGCCCTGGCGTCGCTGGAGGCGATCCTGGCCGGTGACGCCGAATATGACAGCGTTTTGTCCCCAAAAGTGGCGCTTTTCCGTGTCTTCCATGCGATCTGGTCCTCCTCCGGCGCCCCGGCAGCAGAGGGGGAGAGCGATGCGGGGCTGGCAGCCAAGGCGCAGAAACACCTGCAGCGGCTGACACCGAACACCCGCGAGGCGCTGCTGCTGCACACCATTGAGGAATTCAGCGCAGCCGAAACCGCCACTATCATGGGGGTGAGCGAGAGCGAAGCCTCCGAGCTGATTTCGATCGCCTACGAGGAAATGGCGCGGGCCACCGCGGGCAAGATCATGATCATCGAGGACGAAGCGGTGATCGCAATGGACCTTGAGGCGATTGTCACCGAAATGGGCCACACGGTCACCGGTATCGCCCGCACTGAATCCAGCGCACTCGACCTGGCGGCCAAGGGCCCCGGCGATCTGATTCTGTCGGACATCCAGCTGGCGGACAATTCAAGCGGCGTCGACGCGGTGAACAAGATCCTGGCCAAGCACGGCGACTGCCCGGTGATTTTCATCACTGCCTTCCCGGAGCGCCTGCTGACCGGCGAGGGGCCCGAACCGGCGTTCCTGATCTCGAAACCTTACACCGAAGAGCAAGTGCGCTCGGCGGTGAGCCAGGCGATGTTCTTCTCCTCTACCGAAACCCTGAAAGGCTGATACTGCCCGGCCAGGGCCGCAGTCCCGAAGCCCGGGCCGCTCTCGCGGTCCGGGCTTTATTGTGCCAGGCCTGGCGGCAGCTGCTTTGTAAAGGCCCCGCCCCGGGGAGGAAGACGGGGCGGGGTTTGGTGCCTTCCTGCAGGACGGGAGGGAGGCAGGAAGGCGGCGTAAACCTTGTGATCAGGACTTGGCCAGCGCCCGCAGCATCCAGGCGGCCTGCTCATGGAACGCCGAGCGCGCGGTTGCGAGGTCTTCGGTCACGATATCGCGGCGGCCGCCGGCCAGCTCAGCAAGCGCGTGCAGCCGGTGGGCGATCCGCTCATGGCTGGCGGCGAGGTCTTGCGCCATCCCGCCCGCGGACAGCTCGCCGCTGGCATCCTCGATTTTCGAGCGGTTCAGAATCTCATCCATCCGCGACGGCGCCAGGTGCCCCAGCGCGCGGATGCGTTCGGCCAGCGTATCCGCGGCGGCGAACATATTCTCGTACTGCTCTTCGGTCAGCTTGTGCATCGAATAAAAGGCCGGGCCTTCAACGTTCCAGTGATAGGCGTGGGTCTTGAAAACAAGCCGGTAGGTATCGGCCAGCACATCCGCCAGGCCGCTTGCAATCGGGCCGGTGTCCCGGACGCCGGTTTCCACTTTGTCAGGGCTCGGGGTGGCTGATAGTGCGTCAGTCATGGGGTACTCCTATTCTTGGTAAAGGGTTGCAAAGAG
>NZ_JBQKUH010000023.1:0-68052 GCF_054968485.1 Leisingera sp. G5_S3_59_S7 | reverse complement strand
TGTCAGGTAAGAACATCAGGGGTCAGCGCAGCGCCCGGGTCCAGCGGTGCAGGATGTCGCCGCCGAGGGGACGGGTTTCGACCAGCTCGAACCGCGGCGCTTCCTCCAGCCGGCCGATGCCCAGGGCCCCGATCGAGGGCAGCCCCTCGGCACCGATCCCCAGACCGGCGGTGAAACCGATCAGCTCATCCACCAGGTCAAAGGCCAGGAGCGAGGCCGCCAAGGCGCTGCCGCCCTCGCAGAACACACGGGTCAGCCCCGCCTGCCCCAGCTGCTGCAGCACATCCCCAGCATCCAGCTGCACCCCGTGCGAGGCGCAAGGGATCAGCTTGGCCCCCAGCCCTTCCCAGGCCTGAATGCGTTCCTGGTCGGCGCCATGGCCATGGCAGAGCCAGACCGGCACCTGTTTGGCAGTGCGGGCCAGCTGACCCATCAGCGGCAGGTCCAGATGGCGGGAGATCACCACCCGCACCGGCTGGCGCTCCACCCCCAGATCGCGCACTGTCAGCGAAGGATCATCCGCCCGCGCAGTGCCGCCGCCGACCATCACCGCGTCGTGGCGGGCGCGCATCGCATGCACGGCGCGGCGCGCCTCCGGCCCGGTGATCCATTTGCTCTGCCCCGATCCGGTGGCAATGCGGCCATCGAAGCTGCTGGCCAGTTTCAGCGTCACCAGCGGACGGCCCTGTTCGGTCTTGAGAAAGAACCCCGCATGATCGCGCGCTGCCTGAGCGCCCCAGATGCCCGTGTCCACCCGGATGCCCGCCTCCCGCAGCATCCGGATGCCCTGGCCGGAGACCCGCGGATCGCTGTCCCCGATGGCGGCCACAACCCGCGCCACCCCGGCATCAATCAGCGCTTGGGCGCAGGGCGGCGTTGCGCCTTGGTGGGCGCAGGGCTCCAGCGTCACATAGGCCGTGGCACCGCGGGCCGCTTCGCCGGCCTGCGCCAGCGCCTCGGTTTCCGCATGAGGACGGCCGCCGGGTTTGGTCCAGCCGCGGCCGACAACCCGGCTTCCTTGCACAATGACACAGCCGACAGCCGGGTTCGGCCAGCAATTGCCCTGGCCGCGCCGCCCCAGGGACAGCGCCAGCGCCATGAAACGATGATCAGCGTCCATTATTCTTCCGGTGCCACCGGCGGGCGCAGCTCATGGACAAAATCCTCGAAGTCGTCCGCGGCCTGGAAGTTCTTGTACACACTGGCAAAGCGCACATAGGCCACGGTGTCGATCCGGGCCAGCGCCTCCATCACAATCTCGCCGATCTTCTTGGAGGGGATGTCGGTCTCGCCCATGCTTTCCAGCCGCCGCACGATGCCAGAGATCATCTGGTCGATACGTTCCGGCTCAATCGGGCGTTTTTGCATCGAAATGCGGATCGAGCGCTCCAGCTTGTCGCGGTCGAAATCCTCCCGCTTGCCATTGGACTTGATCACCACCAGATCGCGCAGCTGCACCCGTTCATAAGTGGTGAACCGGCCACCGCAGGCCGGGCAAAACCGGCGCCTCCGGATCGAAACATGATCTTCGGCGGGGCGTGAATCCTTGACCTGAGTGTCGATATTTCCGCAAAATGGGCAGCGCATCCGCCTGCTTCCTCAATCCTGTCAGTTTGATTATTAGTGCCGGAACCAGCCCGGTTATCCACAACTATAGGCTACCCTCCAGAATTTGGGTAGAGCTGATTTTTCGCCGCTAGATGAAGAGGTTCACGCCAGGTGCGCAGCCACCCGGCGCTGGTGCGGGGCATCGCGGTGCTCAAACAGATATATACCCTGCCAGGTGCCCAGCACCGGCGCGCCGCCCGTCACCGGGACCGTCAAGCTCACCGGCATCAAGGCCGCCTTGATATGAGCCGGCATATCGTCCGGCCCTTCATAGGTGTGACGCAGATAGGACATCGACGGATGGCTCGAGGGCGGCACCAGGCGGGCAAAAAAGGCCCTTAGGTCGGTTTGCACCTCGGGATCGGCATTTTCCTGGATCAGCAGGGAGCAAGAGGTGTGGCGGACAAACAGCGTCAGCAGCCCGTCCCGCAGGCCGCTCCCAGCCACCCAGGACCGCACCCCGGCAGTGAATTCATAAAGGCCCTGACCGCGCGTCGGAATGGTGAATTCGTTGTGCATGCGGCAGTTTTGGCGGAAACCGGGCCAGCAGGCAACCGATACGCTGCGCTGTCTCAGCAGTTACCACCGCCAGCGGTCGCGCCCGGGCAGCCGGTCATAGCAGTAAGTCTGCGCCGCCGTCACCCGCAGGCTGTCGCCCGCCTCCCGCACATTCAGTGAAAGGCTGCCGGAGCGGTCAGGCACCCCGGGTGGCAGGCCGAAGGCAAACTGCACCGCCTTGCGGCCCGGCCGGTTGATCGAAGGCCCCTCTCCGCGCCAGACGTAAATGCGCTGATTGACCGGCGCCCGCAGCTGGCGGATGGCAAAGTCAGCGATGCTGCACCAGTAATCCTGTGCGCCGGACCGGCTCCGGGCCACGACTTCCCAGACACCTTGGGAAACCGGCAGCACCTCATTCCGGTTGATCGCACGCCAGGCGGAGGCGGGTGCCGGAACGGCCAGAACCAAAGCCAGCAGCCCTGGAAGCCACAGTTTTCTGCATTTCATTTCAACCCCCTCCCCCGCCGCTGCGACAGCTGCGGATCAATCTGGTTTCAGGGCCGCCCGAATGGCACGAAGCAATACTCGTGGGCCCTCAGGACACTCATTGTATCACCAGCTTGCAGGCTGTTGACAGACCTGTATCCGTCAGACGGCGCCGCAGCCGCCAGATTTGCGTCCAGCGTGAACTGGACCGCAGACCGGCGCCCGGTGGTTTCGCTGGGGCCAAGGCCGCGGTAGATATACAGTTTGCTGCTCCACGGGCGCCGCAAGACACGCTGCACGTGATCGGCGGCGCCGCACCAGAACAGGTAGCCGTTGCCGGTCCGGGCAATGACTTCGAACACGCCGTCGGAGACCGGATTGACCCGGATGCTGTGGCGGCTGGCGTTAGCGGCGGAAACGTCCGGGAGCGCCAGTATCAAGGACGCGGCAAAAACGGCGGCGGCGGTTGCAGGTTTCATCTGATCTTCCCTCCGGTCTGAAGGTTGCCCGCCCGGCCGGGCGGCTCCCTCACAAGGGTAGGAAAATTTGGAACACAAGCCAGTCACACTGCCGTGCGGCGGCAGGCCGTCGGCGGCAAATCATTTTGGATCTGTTTCTGCAAGCTCCGCTGCGAACGCAGCTAAGTCAGCGTTTACAACGCCTTGGTCATAGACCCGCAGCAGATGCTGGCCCGCGGCACGCCCCATGCCCGCTCCTTCGGCAACGGTTTCCACAGTTGCCATTGCGCAGCGGCCCCCGTTTCAGGGCGGCCTCAAAAAGAAGAATGTGATCTTATCCCCAACCCTGACGCCGCTGCCCCCAGCGCCGGCGCAGCTTGCTCAACAGCTGCCATCTGCCTGTATCCTCAATTGCTGCCTGCAGGAAATCTTAAAGGGCAGACGCCTGCGCGCAGTAGCCGTGGCCCTGCTGCACGGACATGCTCTCGCCCGGGCGGAAGCCAAGTGACAGCCAGCCGACCTTGGGGGTGATGCCCGCCCGCTCCGGGTAAAGCGTGAACTGCACCGACGAGCGGTGGCCGGTGGTGACGCTCATGTCCCGTCCGCGCACCACGTAAAAGCGGTCGGTCCAGTTTGCGCCCAGTTCCCGGCGGGCATACTGGGCGGCGGCGCACCAATAGTCCCAGGTGCCGCCGGATCTTCCCGGCACCACCTCATACACGATGTCATCGACCGGCAGCACCCGCACACCCCGGTTGGCAAGGAAGGGCTCGGCAAATGCGGGAACTGCGCCCAGACAGGCCAAGCCAAGCGCGTAAATGAAGTGTCTCATCCGGAATTATCCCTTTGCTGCGGTCAACATAAGGGTTGGCGGCTGGGGCTCCAAGGGCCGCTTGCGGGCAAGGCCGCTTGCTCTCGCAGATGTGTGTGGGGCTGATGTCAGGCCCGCACAGGGAACGGAATGATCTCTGCGCTTTGCTGCTGGCGGCCCAGCACCTCCTCCAGAAGGGCCAGAACGGCCGCATTGGGCGCGGTTCCGGTGTCCGGGTTGAACCTGGCCCTGGCCTGGCGGCGCAGCATATCCTTGGAGCCGCTGGCGTCCATCTGCTTAAGCGCTTCCCCCTGCTGCGCGAGCGCCTCGACCATAAACTGGTTGGCAGCCACCAGATCGTTGAGCGAGCGGAGCTTGTCCGTCAGCACCGCAAGCGCCTCATTCATTTCATTATGTGCAGACATCCCCTTCCCCCCGGAAGACCTTTGGCGATACCTGCGATTTTAAGCGCCGCCCTCAGGCGGGACAATGCCAAGGTTAGCAAATGGTTAACGCCGGACATCCAGCTCCGGCAGCACGAGATGGCCGCTGTAGCGCACCAGCAGGCCGATCCGGGGCAGGCTGGCGGAGATGTCGAAGCCCAGGTGCCCCTCCGGCGTTTCAAATTCCATCGACGCGCTTTGCGGGCACAATGCGCGGGGCAGCGGCAGGCCGAACAGCCGTGCCTTCTCGACCGTCACCACCAGCGCGCCCTGCTGGACCGAGGCCGAAAGCTCCAGCTCAACCGGCCCGAAGCGTTCCATCGCCCGCCCTTTGCGCGGGTCGAACCGCAGGCGCGAGCGGGTCTGGTACTTACCGAAACTGCGCTGCCACACGTGCCCCCTGCCCTGCGGCGCGACGTCCAGCCGGAAGCGGGACTGCGCCATTGGCGGCGGAAAGCCTGCCAGCCCGGCCAGCAGCCGCGCCCAGCGGTTCCCGCCCTCCACCGTGACAACGCCCTGGCTGCGCTCCGGCGGCTGCGCATGGAATCGCACCAGGGCTGGCGGCACCTCCAGCCGTTGCGATGCGATGATTTCGCCAAAGGCATCCCTCATGCGCCGAAGCCCCCGGCGGCAAAGCGTGCGCGGATCTCCGGGCTGGGGATCATGCAGCTGTTGTAGCGGCCGAACAGCCGGTAACGGTTGCGGGCCACGCTGAAATAGAGCGGGTCCTTCAGCCATCCCGGCAGGAACCGGCAGACCGACAGCACCGGCCAGGGCCAGGCCAGCGCCCGCATCGCCGCAGCGAACGCATCAAGGCGCTGATGGGAGCGACCATCGACGATCACCAGGTTGGTCTCGAACTCATCTGTTGGCAGCCCGTGTTCGCGGTAAACTTGCTGCCCCAGAGGCGACTGCGCTGTGGCGAAGGAGAACCGGCCTTCCCGGTCATGGCGCAGCATGAAACGGAAGAAGCCAGAGCACAGCACGCATTCGCCGTCGAAGACGATGAGGTTCTGACGCGGGTCACCGGCGGTCATGGAACGGCCTTTCCAAATTTTGCTCCAGCGTTGATCAGCGCTCGGGATAGATATCCGTCTCGGGCCCAAACACCACTTCATTGCCAGAAGCGTACAAGAAGCACCGCATACGGTTACCATCATTTTCTTCACAATTGCTAAGCGCAGCCTGCTCTGCCTCACGCATTGTCAGCCGCCCGGACGCATAGGCCCAGGCACCGTTCCGGCTCAGCGCAAGCGCCTTGTTCCGACGGGCCGCAGTGTAGCGGGCAACCACATCCCGGCCGCGCAGGCCGTCCACAAACGGGATGGTTTCAGGATTGACCGTTTCTGCATAAACCAGCGAGGACACCGCCCGCCAACCGGGCAGGTTCCGCCCCCTTGCAATCGCCAGGCCGCAAGGCTGTCCGGCGCTGTGCTCGCACTTTTGCAGCACGGCGCTGGTAATCGTCGACGACAGTTTATTGCCGCTGCAACGGGACGCCCAATGGCCGTTTGGCGACACCGCGACCATATACGTCCGCTTGCAGCGCACCCTCTCATAGTCTCTCTGAATAGAGGCGCTGGCGGCGTCCGAAAGGAACGGAATCTGATGGAAATCCGGGGCTTCTGCCCGCGCGGTTACTGTGCCGGCAGCCAATGCGGCAAGTACGAATCTGAACAACATGATCTGAAATTCCCAAGCTAATATGCCGCGGAGAATACAGGTCAATCCGGCAAGAAAAAGGCGCCCCGCAGGGCGCCTTTCACTTTACTGATCCAGGAAGCTGCGCAGCTTGCGCGAGCGGCTGGGGTGCTTCAGCTTCCTGAGCGCCTTCGCCTCGATCTGACGGATCCGTTCGCGGGTCACGCTGAACTGCTGGCCGACTTCCTCAAGGGTGTGGTCGGTGTTCATACCGATGCCGAAACGCATCCGCAGAACCCGCTCCTCGCGCGGCGTCAGGGACGCAAGCACCCGGGTGGTGGTTTCCTTGAGGTTCTCCTGAATGGCG
This sequence comes from Leisingera sp. G5_S3_59_S7, assembly GCF_054968485.1. Taxonomy (NCBI): domain Bacteria; kingdom Pseudomonadati; phylum Pseudomonadota; class Alphaproteobacteria; order Rhodobacterales; family Roseobacteraceae; genus Leisingera; species Leisingera sp. G5_S3_59_S7. The sequence goes on along the minus strand of NZ_JBQKUH010000023.1, from coordinate 61,740 downwards.
CTGTCCAAAGGCAGAACCGCATTCTTGTCCTCGATGAAATCGCCCAGCTGCGAATCTTCCTCGTCCCCGATCGGGGTTTCGAGAGAGATCGGCTCCTTGGCGATCTTCATCACCTTGCGGACCTTCTCCAGCGGCATCTGAAGCTTGTCGGCCAGCTCCTCCGGGGTCGGCTCGCGGCCGATCTCGTGCAGCATCTGGCGGCCGGTGCGGACCAGCTTGTTGATGGTCTCGATCATGTGGACCGGGATCCGGATGGTGCGGGCCTGGTCGGCGATCGAGCGGGTGATGGCCTGACGGATCCACCAGGTCGCATAGGTCGAAAATTTGTAGCCGCGGCGGTATTCAAACTTGTCGACCGCCTTCATCAGGCCGATGTTGCCCTCCTGGATCAGGTCCAGGAACTGCAGGCCGCGGTTGGTGTATTTCTTGGCAATGGAAATCACCAGGCGCAGGTTGGCCTCGACCATTTCCTTCTTAGCCTGGCGGGCTTCTTTCTCGCCCTTCTGGACCTGCTGCACGATGCGGCGGAATTCGGAGATGTCCAGACCGACATACTGGCCCACCTGAGCCATGTCGGCGCGCAGCTCCTCGACCTTGCCGGTGGAGCGCTCAATGAACATCTGCCAGCCGCGGCCGGGCTTTTCGCCCATTTCGGCGAGCCAGTTCGGGTCCAGCTCGCGGCCGCGGTAGGCGTCGATGAACTCGCGGCGGTTGATGCGGGCCTGGTCGGCCAGCTTCACCATTGAGCTGTCGATCTGCATGACGCGGCGGTTGATGCCGTAAAGCTGGTCGATCAGCGCCTCGATACGGTTGTTGTGCAGGTGCAGGCCATTGACCAGCTCGACGATTTCGGAGCGCAGCGCCTGGTAGCGCGCCTCGTCTTCCGAGCTGAAGGAGCCGTCTTCGTTCAGGGTGGCGGAGATCCGGCTGTCCTGCATTTCGCTCAGTTCGGCGAAGTCGGTGGAGATCCGCTCCAGCGTGGTCAGCACCCGGTCCTTGAGCGCCGCCTCCATCGCGGCCAGCGACATGTTGGCCTGATCGTCCTCGTCATCGTCGTCATCGGTGGAGATCGGGTTGCCGTCAGCGTCAAGCTCCGGGCCTTCCTCCTTGGCCGGCTTGGCCGCCGCCTGCACCGCGGAGGTGTCGACCACCGGGGTCTCCTCCTCGCCGTCTTCGTCCAGCTGGTTGCCAAAGGTGGCCTCCAGGTCGATGACGTCGCGCAGGAGAATGTCCTCGGACAGAAGTTCGTCGTGCCAGATGGTGATCGCCTGGAAGGTCAGCGGGCTTTCGCACAGGCCCGCAATCATCGTGTTGCGGCCGGCCTCGATGCGCTTGGCAATCGCGATCTCGCCTTCGCGGCTCAGCAGCTCGACCGAGCCCATCTCGCGCAGGTACATGCGCACCGGGTCGTCGGTGCGGTCCAGCTTCTCGGTCTGGGCGCCTGCTAGCGCAACCTCGCGCGGGCCTTCGGTGGTCACAAGGTCGGTGGTGCCCTTGTTCTCTTCTTCCTCGGCTTCTTCGTCCTCGATGATGTTGATGCCCATTTCGCTGAGCATCGACATCACGTCTTCGATCTGTTCCGAGCTGACCTGATCCGGCGGCAGAACCTGATTGAGCTGATCGTAGGTGATGTAGCCTTTCTCGCGGGCTTCCGCGATCATCTTCTTGACCTGAGCCTGGCTCATGTCGAGGGAGATTTCGGCGTCCTGATCGTCAGGTTTGCGGTCGTCGGTGTCTTTGGCGGCCATTCAATGCTCCTACTCAGGGGCTGCGGGACGGTGCGAATCACGCGAATCATTAGCGCGATAATCCGATTCGTCACCCCGTTTACCCAATTTTCCTGTGCTCTTCCTTAGCAAAACGCAGAATCACCCGCCCGCGCGTCACTTCTCTGAAAAGCCGATCCGGTTCAAAAGGGCACCGAAGGCATCACGCTCATCCCGGTTGAGCCGCGCGCCGTTCTTGCCCACGTCGTAAGTTGCCTTGTCCTCATTTTCGCTGCGCACGGCCTTGTTCTTGGCCTCTGCCGCCTGCCGCAGCCGCCAGGTCAGCGCCTCGTCCGCAAGGCCATGCAAATCCTCTTCGGCTTCTGCCAGTTCCGCATCCAGCCCGCGCCGCGCTTCGAGTTTTGCCAGTTCCTCGGCCAGGGTCATGCTGGCCAGTTCAGTGTCGCCGGGTTTGCGCAGGCAGGGGATGATTGCAACGTGGCGAAGGCCAAACAGGTTTTCAAGGGCATGAGGCCCCAAAGCCCAGTCGATTTCTTCCCGCAGCCGCTCTGGCGCGTCGATGCCGTGGCGCAGCACCATGTCCCGCAGGGCCGCCAGGTCCGGATCGGCGCATTGCAGGCGCTCCAGGCTGGTCTCGAAGTCCGGGATCACTGCGGGGGTGGTGATCGCCGTCGCCAGGATCACCGCCTCGCGCATGGCAGCAAAGGATTCGTCATCGGCGCCTGCCACCAGCGAGGCCCGGGTCGTGGCGCGCGGCTGCGGGATCACGCCAAAGCCCTTGCCCGGCTTCCACGGTGCCCGGGCGCCGTCGCGGAAGCCGCCGCCCTTGCCCGCGCGCTGCTGATACCCGCCCTCGCTGCCGCCCCGGCTGCCGCGGAACAGCTGCCAGCGCATTTCCTTGACGTCTTCGCCGTAATGCTTGCGGATCGAGGGGTCGCGGATCAGCTTGATCTTCTCCCGCAGCGCCTTGTCGAGCGCTGCTTTGCGCTCCGGGCTGTCAAAGACCTTGCCCTCGGTCTCGCGCTGCCACAGCAGCTTGACCATCGGCATCGCCTGATCCAGCACCGCCTGCACAGCCTCCGGCCCTTCGCTGCGGATCATGTCGTCGGGGTCCTTGCCCTCCGGCATGATGGCAAATCTTAGCGACTTGCCCGCTTCCAGCAGCGGCAGCGCCAGGTCAATCAAGCGCATCGCGGCGCGGATGCCTGCGGTGTCGCCGTCCAGCGCGATGATCGGTTCATCCGACATCCGCCACAGCATCTGCAGCTGGTTTTCGGTAATCGCGGTGCCCAGCGGTGCAACGGAGGACTGAAAGCCACCCTCAGACAGCGCAATCACATCCATATAGCCCTCGGCCACAACGAGCGTGGAGCCCCGGCCCGATGCCGCCCGCGCGGGCCCGTGGTTGTAAAGGCTGCGCCCCTTGTCGAACAGCTCTGTCTCGGGCGAGTTCAGGTATTTGGCGTTGTCGTTCGGGTCCATCGCCCGGCCGCCAAAGGCAATCGCGCGGCCCCGCGCATCGCGGATCGGGAACATGATCCGGTTGCGGAAGGTGTCATAAGGCTTGCCGCCCTTGTTCGAAGGCTTGGCCAGACCTGCCCCGATGATCAGGTCCTCAGGTACATTCTTGCCGCGCAAGGCATCCCACAGGTTCTGCCAGCCATCGGGGGCAAAGCCGATCTCCCAGCGATCCAGCGCCTGCGCAGTAAGCCCGCGGCGCTGCAGATAGGCGCGGACATCCTGGGCGGCATTGGTCTTGAGCTGCAGCCGGAAAAACTGCACCGCCTGCTCCATCACATCGGCCAGCAGCGTACGGCGGTCCTGCTTTTCCTGCGCACGGGGGTCGCGCTTGGGCATCTCCATACCCGCTTCCTGCGCCAGGATCTCGACCGCCTCCATAAAACCTACGTTCTCGGTCTCCTGCACAAACTTCAGCGCGTCGCCTTTGGCGTGGCAGCCGAAGCAATAGTAGAAGCCTTTGCGGTCTTCGACATGGAAGGATGCGGTTTTCTCGTGATGGAAAGGGCACGGCCCCCAATAGTCGCCCTTGCCGGGCTGCGACTTGCGCTGGTCCCACATGACCTTGCGCCCGACAACATCAGATATACTGATGCGGGTTCGCAGTTCATCCAGAAAGCCGGGCGGCAGGGACATATCAGTTCGACTTCAGCTGTTTCTGCATCGCCTGGATCTGATCCCAGTTCTGCAGGCACTGCTGTTCGAACAGTGCGCCAAGGTCGGTGCTTTTCAAGTCGCGCCGCTTCATCGCATAGACGTGGCTTGTCAGCTGCGGGATCGCCTTGGAATAGGCGGCAGGCCATTCCGGCTCGCTGTCCAGAATAGTCTGCTCCACCTTTTCCTGCTTCACCCGGTCCAGCCGCGCCTGCTGCACTGCGGCCATGACCTGGCCCTGGTATTTACAGCTTTGTTCTTTGGTTTCAGAAGCATAGGCCGGAGCCGCCAGCAAGGCGGCTGCAAGGGCGATGCGGATCATAGATGCGCTCCGGGAATCAGTTGGTGATCCCCGCAGGTTACCCCCGTGCCGTGACGGCTTCCATGGCTGTTTTCAAATCATGCACAAGCGTTTTCGCCATTGAGCGGAACACCATGATCTGAAACGCCTGCGGGCCGGTGCGTGTGAGCGAGGCCATCATGTGCTTCAGCTCCGTCCGCGCGGTATGGCCGCGCTTGAAGCCCCGGGGGCGCAGATCCACCGGCACCAGCCGCGCCAGCACGTCCTCTGCACCCTGCCCGTCCAGCCGAACGACCGCCCAGGCATCGCTCTGATCGGTCAGGGCGGCGTGCTTTGCCAAGCTGGCATCCGGTGCAGGCCCCATCAGCAGCGCCATGTCCCGGCCGAACCAGACCGCCCGGCTGCCTGCCTTGCCCGTTGCCCGGTTCACGGCCGGAAAGGCCATGCCGTGCGCCGCCTCCAGCGCCTTGCTCAGCGCCTCCTGCTGCCCTTTGAAGGGGGCAACGATCCACATGCTGCCGGGCTGTTCCTCAGTCAGGCTCATTCCGCCGATAGTCACCGGGAGCAGTCCGTCGCAGGGGCTTTTTGCAGTCAGTTCAGCCACGGGCACGCCCTCCCTCAGGATCAAAGAACACAGGCGAGACAACCTCGCACAAGGTGTCGGCACCGCGCATATGGTCGACCAGGCGCACAGTTTCGCCGATACGGTCAGGCCCTTCCTTGAGGAAGGCCAGACCAATCGGATGCCCCAGTGTCGGGGAATAGCCGGCCGAGGTCACGTAGCCCTGGTCATAGATCCGCTCGACCGGGTCGCCCGGCGTGAACAGATGCGCTCCAGCGGTGATCTCCTTGGCCGCACCCACGGGCTTCAGGCCCACCAGGCGCATCCGGTCCTCGGCCATCAGCCCCTCGCGGGTGGACATTGCCTTGCCCAGAAAGTCCTTTTTCTTGGACATCATGCCCTGCAGGCCCAGGTCAAAGGCGGTCACGGTGCCGTTGATCTCGGCATGGGTGATTAGGCCCTTTTCGACCCGCAGGACATTCAGCGCCTCCATGCCATAGGCACCGCCGCCCATCGCCTCGGCCCGCTTCAGCAGCTCGCGGAACAGGCTTTCGCCATAGCGCGCAGGCACCGCCACCTCATAGGCATGTTCACCCGAGAAGGAGATCCGGAACAGCCGCCCCTTCACGCCCAGCACGGTCGCCGCGCCGCAGCCCATGAAGGGCCAGGTTTCGCCATTCACGTCCTCATCCAAAAGGCCATCCAACAGTTCCTGCGACTTTGGACCAGCGACAGCAAACTGCGCCCATTGCTCGGTCACTGATGCAAAGCGCACGTCCCATTCCGGGTAGAGCACCTGGGACACGAACTCCATATGCGCCATCACCTGCCCCGCGGCAGCGGTGGTGGTGGTCATGACATAGTGGTGATCGCCCAGCCGCGCGGTGGTGCCGTCATCCATGACAAAGCCATCCTCGCGCAGCATCAGCCCGTAACGGACCTTGCCCACCTTCAGCGTGCTGAAGGTGTTGGTGTAGAGGAAATCGAGGAACTTGCCTGCATCCGGCCCCTGAATGTCGATCTTGCCCAGGGTGGAGACATCACAGATGCCAACTGCCTTGCGCACAAGAGTCACCTCCCGGTCGCAGGACTGGCGCCAGCTGGTCTCCCCTGGTTTCGGGAAATAGGCAGCGCGGTACCACAGGCCCACTTCCAGCTGATGCGCGCCGCGCGCGTCGCTCTCGCCATGGGAGGTCAGGAAGCGCTGCGGCTTGAAGCCCTCATCCGTGGCCCCTGCCCCCATTGCCCCGATGGACACCGGCACAAACGGCGGACGGAAGGTGGTTGTGCCGGTCTCCGGGATTGTCCGCCCGGTGGAATCCGCCAGCACCGCCAGTGCAGCGACGTTGGAGTTCTTGCCCTGATCGGTGGCCATCCCTTGCGTGGTGTAGCGCTTCATATGCTCAACCGAGCGGAAGTTCTCGACTGCCGCCTGTTTCACATCCTTCACGGTCACGTCGTTCTGGAAGTCGAGCCAGGCCCGGCCCTTGCCCGGCACCGCCCACAGTGCAGCGATGCGGTAGGGGTCGTCCTCGGCATCCGGCAGATCGGCGTCAGCGGATTTCAGGCCCAGCGCCTCCAGCACCTTACCCGCAGCCTCCGCGCCTTCACGCAGCGCCCCAGCGGTGGAGAAGGTGCCGTTGCAGGCCCCGGCCGTCACCATGCCCGGCACCGTCCCCTCAGCGGGCACAAAGGCCAGCGCCTCACGATTCCATGCAGGACGGCTGTTCAGATGGCAGGTCAGATGCACCGAAGGATTCCAGCCGCCGGACATCGCCAGGCAGTCGGTCTGGATCTTCTCCTCGCCCTTGACCGAGCGCACAGTGATGCTTTCGACGCGCTGACGGCCCGCGCTGCCGCAAACCTGCGCGCCTTTGATCACCTGATACGGGCCATCAACGGGCGCGTCATGGCGGCTGTCGATCACTGCCGCAATATGCACGCCCGCGTCATGCAGGTCGCGCGCAGTACGGTGCGCCTGATCGTTGTTGGCAAAGACAGTGACCCGCTCACCCGGCGCCACGCCCCAGCGGTTCAGATAGGCGCGCACGGCCCCCGCCATCATGATGCCGGGTCGGTCGTTGTTGCGGAACGCCACCGGACGCTCGATCGCGCCAGCAGCCAGCACCGCGTGCTTGGCCGCAATCCGCCAGAAACATTCGCGCGGCAGATGGCTGTCCTTCAGCGAGTGCCGCCGCGGCAGATGGTGCGAGACCCGCTCCAGCGCGCCATAGGTGCCCTGGTCATAAGCGCCGGTGACGGCAGTCCGGGTCATCAGCCGCACGTTATCCATCGCCTCAAGCTCTGCCAGAACTTCAGCCGCCCACTCATGGCCCGGCTTGCCGCCGATTTCCTCGCGCTCTGCCAGCAGGCGGCCGCCCATGCGGCTGTCTTCCTCTGCCAGGATCACATCAGCCCCGGCACGGCCCGCAGTCAGCGCCGCCATCAGCCCGGCAGGACCGGAGCCGATCACCAGCACGTCGCAGAAGGCAAAAGCCTTCTCATACCGGTCCTGATCCGCCTCGCCCGACAGCGCGCCAAGACCTGCCGCATTGCGGATCACCGGCTCATAGACCTTCTCCCAGAACGCCGCCGGCCACATGAAGGTTTTGTAGTAGAACCCCGCGCCAAAGAACGGCGCCGCCAGGTCGTTCACGGCCATCACGTCGCGCTCGACCGAGGGCCAGCAATTCTGGCTGCGCGCCTCCAGCCCCTCGAACAGCTCCTGCTGGGTGGCGCGCACGTTCGGATCCTGCTGGCCGCCGGTACCGATGGTCATCAGCGCGTTCGGCTCCTCGCTGCCCGCGGTCAGCACACCGCGCGGGCGGTGGTATTTAAACGACCGCCCCACCAGATGCACGCCGTTGGCCAGCAGCGCTGCCGCCAGCGTGTCGCCTTCAAGCCCCATCATGTGACGGCCATTGAAGGAAAAGGTGATGGGCTTCGCGCCCTGATTCAGACCCTTGCCGGGAAGCCTCATGTCTCACCTCCCAGCCCGGCCTCAGACGCCAGCTCTACAGCCGAAATCTCGTGCGTGGCAGTATCACGGGTGACCTTCAGCCAGGCATTGCAGCCCATTTCGTGGTACCACAGCTCATCCAGCGGTCCCGCCGGGTTCTCGCGCAGGTTCAGATATTCATGCCAGGCGTCCAGATCTGCCCCCTCAGCCGGGCGCACCAGTGCGGCACCTTTGTAATAGAATTCGCGGCGGTCCCTCTCACCGCAGAGCGGACAGGTAATTCTCATGACCGGCGCCCTTTCATCTTTCCGAAAATACTCCCGCCGGAGGCATGCCCGGCGCGCTCCAAACGCTTAGTGCAGGTTATGCTGCGCACCGGTCCCCTCCTCATCCATCAGGCCAACGCCGCTGCGGAAGCGGTCGAGCTTGAACTTCGCGGCGGCGCCATGCGGCCGGTCCGTGGCAATCAGGTGCGCGTATACGCTGCCCGAGCCCGGTGTCGCCTTGAAGCCGCCGTAACACCAGCCGCAGTTCAGGTAGAGGCCGTCGATCGGCGCATGGTCGATGATGGGCGAGCCGTCCGGTGTCATGTCCATGATCCCGCCCCAGCTGCGCAAGAGCCGCGCCTTGCTGACTGCGGGCACCATCGCCACAAATGTTTCCATCGTGTGCTCCACCATCGGCAGGTTTCCCCGCGCCGCATAGGAACTGTAGAAATCCAGGTAGCTGCCGAAAACCAGCCCGCCCTTGTCAGACTGGCTGATATAGAGATGCCCCTCGGCAAAGGTGATCACATGGTCGACAATGGGCTTCAGCCCTTCCGACACAAAGGCCTGCAGCACGTGGCTTTCGATCGGCAGCGTCAGCCCCGCCATCGCCGCCACCTGGCCGGAACGGCCCGCAGCAGCCAGTGCCACTTTCTTGGCGCGGATCGGGCCGCGAGCGGTCTGCACGCCCACCACCTTGCCGTTCTTGACGTCGATTCCGGTGACTTCGCAGTTCTGGATCAGATCAACCCCGCGCATGTCAGCCCCGCGGGCATAACCCCAGGCCACTGCATCATGCCGTGCGGTCCCCGCACGGCGCTGCAACAGCCCGCCCATGATCGGAAAGCGGTTGTTGTCGAAATTCAAAAACGGCGCCAGCTCGCGCACCTGCTCCCGGCTCAGCAGCTCGGCATCATCGCCCTGGTTCACGATGGAATTGCCCCGGCGCACCGCCGCATCGCGCTGGCCGTCGTTGTGGAACAGGTTGATGATGCCGCGCTGGGACATCATCGCGTTGTAGTTCAGGTCCTGCTCCATCGTTTCCCACAGCTTCAGTGAATGGGAATAGAATTCGGAGTTGCCCGGCAAATAGTAGTTGGCCCGCACAATTGTGGTGTTGCGCCCCACATTGCCGCCGCCGAGGTACCCCTTTTCCAGCACAGCGACATTGGTAATGCCGTGTTCCTTGGCCAGGTAATAGGCCGTCGCGAGCCCGTGGCCGCCGCCGCCGATGATCACCACGTCATATTCGGATTTGGGCTCAGGGTCCCGCCAATGGGGCGCCCACCCCTTGTTTCCGGTGAGCCCCTCCCGGAGCACACGCCAGCCCGAAAACCGCATGTCGTCCCTCCCCGTCAAATCACTTGTCCGCACCCGGATAATTGCAGGCCCGGGCCTTGGCGGCATTGCTACCCGCTTTCTCCTGCTGCTCCTAGCCCAAAGGCTCGTTTTGCGGCACATCAGCACGGCTTTGCTGCAAATCACATGAACTGATCACTTGTGTCTAGTGTCAATTGCGACAGCGTGTGACGTATTGCGTGCCGGGTGCAAAAATGAACGGGGCGGAGAGTTTCCCCTCCGCCCCGGCTGTTCTCAGGACGCTTCCGGCCCGTCCTTGCGAACCGTCAAAGCCCCTTGGCGTGGTAGCTCTTGGCAACCTTGTCGATCGACACGAGATAGGCTGCGGTGCGCAGGTCCGTCACATCGTCGCGGCTGTGCCAGACTTCGCGCATCGACTGATAGGCCACCCGCATCGTATCATCGAGGCCAGAGCGCACCAGTTCCAGCTCGTCCGCGCCGCGCAGGTATTTGTCCTTGAAGTTCGGCGACATCGACCAGGTATCGCCCATCACATCGTCCAGGCGCTGCAGCTCGTCGATCACCAGCTGGTGGCGCGCCTCTTCCTGGCGGCGCTGCATGCGGCCGAAGCGGATGTGGCTGAGGTTCTTGACCCACTCGAAGTAGGACACCGTCACACCGCCTGCATTGGCATACATGTCGGGAATGATGACTGTGCCCTTCTTGCGCAGGACCTCATCCGCGCCGGCGGTCACGGGGCCGTTTGCGGCCTCGATGATCAGCGGTGCCTTGACGCGCTCGGCGTTCTCCAGGTTGATCACCCCTTCCAGCGCGGCCGGGATCAGCACGTCGCAGTCTTCCTCCAGCAGCAGCGAGCCGTCCTCGACGAACTGCGCGTCGGGATAGCCGGCCACGCCGTCGTGCTTGACGATCCAGTTGCGCACCGCCTCCACGTCAAGGCCGTCCGCGCTGTAAAGACCGCCGTCGCGTTCAATGATGCCGGTGATCAGCGAGCCATCTTCCTCAGCCAGGAACTTGGCCGCGTGGTAGCCCACGTTGCCGAGCCCCTGAACGATGATGCGTTTGCCTTCCAGCTTTCCGGACAGCCCGGCTGCGGCCTTGTCCTCTTCATAGCGGAAGAACTCGCGCAGGGCATATTGCACGCCGCGCCCGGTGGCCTCGACCCGGCCGGAGATGCCGCCTGCGTTCAGCGGCTTGCCGGTGACACAGGCCTTTGCGTTGATGTCGGTGGTGTTCATCCGCGCGTATTGGTCTGCAATCCAGGCCATCTCACGCTCGCCGGTGCCCATGTCGGGCGCGGGCACGTTCTGGGACGGGTTGATCAGGTCGCGCTTGGCCAGCTCATAGGCAAAGCGGCGGGTGATCAGTTCCAGCTCATGCTCGTCATATTCGCGCGGGTCGATGCACAAGCCCCCCTTGGAGCCGCCGAACGGCGCCTCCACCAGGGCGCATTTGTAGGTCATCAGCGCCGCCAGCGCCTCAACCTCGTCCTGGTTCACGCCGGTGGCATAACGGATACCGCCCTTAACCGGCTCCATATGCTCGGAGTGAACGGAACGGTAGCCGGTGAAGGTATGCATGGCGCCGCGCAGGCGCACCCCGAACCGCACTGTGTAGGTTGCATTGCAAACTCTGATCTTTTCCTCCAGCCCCGGCGGCAGATCCATCAGGGATACGGCCCGGTTAAACATCAGGTCCACGCTTTCGCGGAAGCTCGGCTCTGTGCGGCTGCTCATCTAAAAACTTCTCCGTGCTCAAACATCGACTCGCTGCCGATGATGCCCTCACTCTATGCAGAGTTAATTAAGGAGTGCGACCTTTTTGACCATTCCCAGCCAAAAAGATTCTCATTTTATCCGAAGGTTGACGATTCGCCGCCGCCGCTTGGGCCATTGTCCGCACTGACGGGACAACCTGGCAGAACCGCGTAAGATTGGACGCCCCATCCATTACAATCGTAGCTATTTCGGCAAAATGGCGCCCCAATTCCGCCACCTTTACCAAGCATTAATCAACGTAAATTCCGCTGCCAAAGCCGTGCTGACCTGTTCCCAAGCCGGCGGGGGTATTCAGGGGGTGGTTACATGATTATGCGTCACAAAAACTCTACCGCGCTGAGCAATCCGCTCATGGCGCGCTGCCTGTCCAAAGTGCAAAGCTTCCTGCACGAAGAAGACGGGGTGCTGGCCAAGCCGATGATCGGCACATTCCTGGCCATGCTGGCCGTCGGCGGCATCGGGGTGGACCTGATGCGGATGGAGCGTGACAGGACCGAGCTGCAGTACACGCTTGACCGGGCAGTGCTCGCCGCGGCGGATCTGGACCAATCCCTGGATGCCGACGCTGTCGTTCTGGACTATCTGACCAAGGCCGGGCTGGAGCAGTATTATTCCGACCCGGATGATCAAAAGGGGCTTGGCTACAAAAGCGTCGAGGCTACCATCGACACCGATTTCGAGGCCTATCTGCTGAAGTTCGCTGGCGGCGACAACATATCCCTCTACGCGAACTCCCGCGCGGAAGAGACCATCGGCAGCGTCGAAATCTCAATGGTGCTTGATATCTCCGGCTCCATGAACTCTGGCAACCGGCTGGTGAACCTGCAGGCCGCCGCGAAATCCTTTGTGACACAGATCACCACCAATACCGATGTCACCAATCTGTCGATCTCGATCATCCCTTATGCGACGCAGGTGAATGCGGGTAAGGAACTGCTGAGCAAATACCCGAACGTCACGCAGGAGCATGACTATTCCTACTGTGTGAACTTCATCAAGGATCAGTTCAGCAAGCATACTCTGTACCAGAATGAAAACCTGATCCGCACCGCGCACTTTGACACGTTCACCTATTCGGAGAACATGATCGACCGCCCTGTCTGCCCGACCCGGGAAGGCTCGGCCATTCTGCCCTTCACCAACGATGCGGCAAAACTGCATGCCTACATCGACAGCCTTACGGCCTATGGCAACACTTCGATCGACATCGGGATGAAGTGGGGCAGCGCCCTGCTGGATCCCACTGCGCGCGGCGTAGTGAACGCGCTGGTTGACGACGGCGTGATCGACGCGTCTTTCCGCAACCGGCCGACCGACTATGGCAGCGGCGACACGCTGAAAATCATCATCCTGATGTCCGACGGCCAGAACACCAATCAGTACATGGTGAACGAGAGCCGCCGAGAGGGGTTATCAAACGTCTGGTACAATCCTGACGCGGCTCACAATGAGCGGATTTACTGGAACGATGACCTGATCGGCGTTTACTCCGTCTACCACTCAAACGGCGAGAAGAATTATTACTGGCCTCATCTGGACCGGTGGGAAGACCACGCCTACGGAGAAGGCAGTTATGAGCCTTGTGAAGGATGCGACCCTGTCGCTGAAGATGGCGGAGACGGCCTCAAGCGGCTGACCTATCAGGAGCTTCACGCCCAGGTCTCGCTGGCCCACATTGCCCGCTATCTTTACGAATTCAGCCCCAGCGCTTGGGCTGACTGGTTCACCGCCGGCCGCTATTTCCATAACCGCGTCGCCAAGGATCAGCACACCAAGACGATCTGCGACATCACCAAGGATCAGGGCGTGATCGTTTACTCGGTCGGCTTCGAGGCCCCATCCGCCGGCATCAAGGTGCTGGAGGATTGCGCCAGCTCGCCCGCCCACTTCTTCGATGTGGAGGGCCTGGAAATCTCCGATGCGTTCTCGTCCATCGCCACCTCGATCCGCCAGCTGAGGCTGACCCAATGATCCGCCGTGCCGCACACGCCCTGCGCCGTTTCAGGCAGCAACAGGATGGCAACGCCACCGTGGAGTTCGCCATCGTCATCCCGGCCTTCATCATGATCCTGATGTCGACCGTCGAACTGGGCATGATCAATCTGCGCCATTCCCAGCTGGAGCGGGCGCTGGACCAGACCGTCCGCACCATCCGTCTCAGCACCGGAGGGGACATGAGCCATGACCAGCTGCGCGATGAGATCTGCACCCGCTCAGGCTTCATCGACGAATGCAGCACGTCGCTGCGCCTGGAAATGCTCCAGATCAACCCCTACGCCTGGACGCCGATCGACCCGACACCCGACTGCATTGACAGTGTCGAGGAGGTTCAGCCGGTGCGGACATTCGTGAACGGCCAATCCAATGAGCTGATGTTCATCCGCGCCTGCATGAAGTTCGACCCGATTTTTCCGACCTGGGGGCTGGGCACCAACCTGAGCAAAGACGGCGACGGCCGCGTCAATCTGATCGCTTCATCCGCCTTCGTCCAGGAGCCGAGATAACACCATGCTGACACTTCTGTCCCGCCATTTGTCCCGCCGCCTGCCCGGCCCCGCCCGCCGCTTCCTGAACGGCACCCAAGGCAGCGTCTCGATCGAATTCGCCTTTTACGCGCCGTTGCTGCTGGGGCTGTTTGCCGCCATCTACACCTTCTTCGACGCCTTCCGTCAGGAGAGTATTAACCTGAAGGCCGCCTACACCGTTTCCGACCTGATCTCGCGTGAGACCAATTATGTGAACGAGGCCTACATCGACAGCATGCATTCGCTGGCCACGGAACTGGTGCGCAGTGACACCACGCTGTCGACCCGGATCTCCGTTGTGCGCTGGGACGAGGGAGACAACCGGTACTACGTCGACTGGTCCAAGGTCCGCGGCACCGTCTTTCAGGAGTGGGTTGACGGCACCATCAACGAGGTAAAGGACGATCTGCCCACCATGCCCGATCAGGAACGCGTGATCCTGGTGGAGACCTGGAACGAAATCCAGCCGGCCTTCAACGTGGGCATTCCGCTGATGGATGTGCAGAACTTTGTCTTCACCCGCCCGCGCTTTGCCCCGCAGGTCGTCTTTGTCGAGGACAAGGGCAACGGCAACAACCACAACGATGACGCCGAGAAGGCCGGGCCGCCTGCCTGATCAGACCTGGCCGCGCTGCACCAGCATCGCGGCCAGAATTTCCGACATCGCCTTGCCTTGCGACCCCGGCGTCACGCCGCCGATACCGATGCGGCGGCCGGACCGCCACCACAACCCCGGCATCCAGGTTCGGCCTCCGGGCGTTCCGGTACGGATCAGAAAGCCGTTCGACGGCTTGAAAGCAAAGAAGCCGCGGTCGATGGCCTCGATATCGTCCACCCTGGCAATCAGCTGCCCGTCGGAGCAGCGCAGCTCCTCCGCGGTCAGCTCGATCCGGTGCATTGTGGCCTGCCACATCCGAACCGCCAGCCACAGCGCCGCGGCCCCCACCGCCAGCAGGAATACCAGCCAGGCAGGCGACGGCGGCGCGGAAAACGCTACATAGACCAGCAGGGCGCCGGTCAGGCCCAGCATCGCTGTCCCCATCACCCGGCGCGCGGCCGAGGCCTCGATTGTGGCCAGGATGTCGTTGCTCATCAGCTGCTCTCCTTACTGCTCAAGCCGGGCATAAACCGGATTGGCAAAAGAAAACAGCCCCCGCCAGTGCGGGGGCCGAATGCAGCGCTGCCCGGGAGGCTTATTCGGCCGCGGCGCGGCGCACGACTACCTCGTGTCCCGGTTCTTCCGGCTCGTCGTCGATCAGTTCCTGCGGGAATCCCGGCGCGGTGATCGACAGCCCGGTCGCCTCTTCCAGCCGCTCGATCATCCGGTCGGACTGCGCCCGTTCGCCATAGCGGCGCTGGCCGTCCTTCATCATATCGATCATCAGTGGTGACAGTTCCAACGGCACATCGTGGCGGTCTGCCAAAGTCTGAAACAACCCGATGTCCTTCATTACAAGATCCATTGTGAAGTTTACATCGCGCGAGCCGGACAGAATCAGCTGGCTTTCGGTTTCATGCGCAAAGGACGTGCCCGAGGACATCGAGATCGCCTCATAGGTCATGCCCAAGTCCATGCCGCAGGCCTTCATCACCGTCAGCGCTTCCATGACCGCCAGCAGGTTCAGGTTGGCCAGATAGTTGGTCATCACCTTCAGGGTCGAGGAATTGCCGATCTCGCCCACATGCAGGATGCGGCGGCCCATGGTGGTCAGGACCGGCAGGATCCGGTCGAAGGTCTCGCGCTCGCAGCCCGCGTAGATCGAGATGTTGCCGGTATCGGCCCGGTGGCAACCGCCGGAGACAGGGCAATCGACAGCCTCGCCGCCGCGCTCCGCTACCAGCGCGCCCAGGCGTCTCACCTCTTCCACGTCGGTAGTGGACATCTCCATCCAGATCTTGCCGGGCTGCACATGCGGCAGCATTTCGGTGACAACCGCGTCCGAGGCCGCCGGGCTCGGCAGGCAGGTGATCACCGCATCGCAGTCCTGCATCATCTGCGCCGGGCTTCCGCCCGCCTTGGCGCCGCGCGCGACGAATTCCCCGACCAGTGCCGCATCCAGATCATGCACTGCCACGTCCAGCCCGTTGCGCACCAGGCTGCCCGCCAGCTTGCCGCCGACGTTGCCGAGGCCGATGAAGCCGATCTTCATATCCGTTTTCATGTCCCGCTTTTCCTCCCCGGGGTTTTGCATGCGATATGGCTAGCTTGACCTTCCCCTAAACAAAAACGAATAATAACGCGGTCTGACCCAAAGAATTTTTGCAACACAAATGCCCGATCTGCCCAATCTCGTCTGGCTGCGCGCCTTTGAGACCGCCGCCCGCCTGCAAAGCTTCACCGCCGCGGCAGAGGAACTGGGACTGACCCAGGCCGCGGTCAGCCATCAGGTGCGCAGCCTGGAGAAAAGCTTTGGGATAACCCTGTTCATCCGCCGGTCACGGCACCTGGAACTGACGGAGCTGGGGCACGCCTACTACCCCTCCGTCGCGCAGGCGCTGACCGATATCGCCTATTCCACCCGCGGCCTGCTGGGCCATGCGCACACCCGGACCGTGACCCTGCGGGCGCCGGTCTCCACCGCGGTCCTGTGGGTGGCGCCGCGGCTGGGTGCGTTTCACAGCGCCAACCCGCACATCCGGATCCGGCTGATTTCCGCCGTCTGGGCCGACAGCACCCAGGATGAAGATGTGGATATTGACCTCCGGCTGGGGCCGTCAGGCTGGTTTGACCGGCGTGCGCATCTGCTCTCCACCGAAAGCGTGATCCCAGTCGCGCAGCCGCTGATGGCGGGGCAGCTGAAATCGCTGGACCAGCTTTTCGGCCAGACCCTGATCCACATCCACGGCTATCAGGACCACTGGCTGCGGCTGTCGGAACAGGAGGGTGTGCCGCTGAAAGACCGCAGCGCGCCGCTCTATGTCGACACTTCGCTGGCGGCGA
The DNA here is from genome assembly GCF_054968485.1 of Leisingera sp. G5_S3_59_S7. NCBI lineage: Bacteria > Pseudomonadati > Pseudomonadota > Alphaproteobacteria > Rhodobacterales > Roseobacteraceae > Leisingera > Leisingera sp. G5_S3_59_S7. Next base: position 45,189 of record NZ_JBQKUH010000023.1, on the reverse strand, counting down.
TCGAGATGGCGGCCTCTGGCGCAGGCGTTGCCATGCTGATGCGCCGCTATGCTGAACTGCCACTGTCGCACGGCCGGCTCTCGCCGGTGCTGGACGCCGAGATTCCGATGGGCCAGGGCCACTACCTGATGCCCGCGGCCGGGGAAGCGCCGAACAGCGCCGAAACCGCCATGGTGCGGGATTGGATCGTGTCGCTGTTCGCCTGAAGCACCGCCGGCCCTTGCCGGCTCCGGGATTGACGGCTAGCGTCCGGCCATGCCCTGGCCACAGAACACCCCGCCCCAGCGCGACGGCGATGCCGCCGCAGGGATCGACGTCACCGACGGTTTCGAGCGGTTCTCGCAGCGCAACGACATCTTTACCCGCGCTTTCTGGGACGAACGGGTTAAATCCAAACACACCGCCAAATTCTTCGCCTCCTACCGGATGGAGGCTGCCCCGCGCCGCGGCGACGGTTTCTCCCAGCGCGACTTTGCCCTGCGCAACGCGGCCTGGCTGATCTCCGACGTGGTCTCCAGCCGCCGGGCGCATGAGGGTGTCCGCGAAGGGTTTCAGGCCGCAATCCGCGCCGACACGCCGGTGGCCAAGGAGGCGCTGGAAATTGATGACCCCACCCGGATGTCCGCCGAGGTGAAACGCATCGCCAGGTTCTTCGGCGCTGATCTCTGCGGCATAACCGATCTGGACGAACGCTGGCTTTATACCGCGCGGGTCGATGCCCGCGACATGTCCGAGGCGCCGCATGATCTGCCCGAGGGGCTGACCAGCGTGATCGTGCTGGGCCATGAAATGGACAGGGAACTGGTGGCCACCTACCCCTCCGCGCTGGCAGGCGCCGCTACGGGGCGGGAATACAGCCACGAGGCCTCCATCGTGATGCAGCTGGCCGCCTATATCCGCAACCTCGGGTATGAGGCGGTGCCGTCGATGAATGACACCGGCCTGGTGATCCCCTATGCCGTCAAGGCAGGGCTGGGCGAATACGCCCGCAACCAGATGGTGATCACGCCGGAGTTCGGACCGCGGCTCAGGTTTTCCAAGATTTTCACCAGCCTGCCGCTGTCCCATGACGCGCCGCAGCCGCAAGGGGTAAAGGCGTTCTGCGATATCTGCACCAAATGCGCCGATGCCTGCCCGGTGAAGGCGCTGCCCTACGGGCCGCCCTCCACCCGCACCGCCAATGTCTCGGCGATCAAGGGGGTCAGGAAATGGACATCGGATGCCGAAAAGTGCTTTTCCTTTTGGGCCAGGATGGCCTCTGACTGCGCGATCTGCATGCGGGTTTGCCCGTTCAACCGCGATTTTTCCAAGTGGCGCAACCGGCTGTGGCTGAAGCTGGCGCTTGGCCCGCTGCGCAAGCTGGCGCTGCGGCTGGCAGGGAAACACGGGCAGCGGCGCAAACCATCGGAGTGGTGGAATGAGGCCTGAAAAAAGCCCGGCAACATTGCCCGGGCCGCGCCTGCCTGCACCGGCAGGGACGGCCCTTAGTTAAATTTCCCGCACAGCGCTCACGGGCTAACCGAAACCGCAAACACCTCCTCCGGCGTCTGCAACCCTTTGAGGCTATGCTCTCCCAAAGACCGCCCCTCCAGCCCCGCCCGTTGCCGGAACTCGGATGAGACCAGCAACGGTTCATCTTTGGCGCCGCACAGCTCCGCCACACGCGCGGCCAGGTTCACGTCGCGGCCGATCACCGTGTAGTCCAGCCGCATCCCCGACCCCACGTTGCCGAACGCCACTTCGCCAAAGTGCAGCGCGATGCCGACGTCGAATTTCGGCTGTACTGAACGGGCGGCGACCCGCGCCAAGCCCTCACGGGCGGCGGTCAGCGCCTGGCTACAGGTCTGCGCCCCGTCGTCGCCGGCACGAAAAACCGCCAGGATGCCATCGCCGATCAGTTTCAGCACCTCGCCGCCCGCGGCCTCGACCGGCGGCACGATGCAGTCGTAATAGGCATTCAGAAGGCCGGTCGCCTGCTCCGCACTCATCCCGGCGGTCAGTTCGGTAAAGCGGCGCATGTCGGCAAACAGGATGGCGGAACGGATCCGCATCACCTCGCCCCGGTGCACATCGCCCGACAGGATCCGGCGCTGCGGCTCCTCACCTACGTAGATCCGCAGCACTTCCTTCATGGTGCGGGCGGTGGAGAGGACTTCCTGGCAGGCAGCCAGTGCCGGAAAAACCGCGCGCAGGAAACGGATGTCTTCGTCAGAAAACCCCTCCGGTGACTGAGTGGCAAAGCTGAAGATACCGGCCGTGCCGATCCCCATGAACACCGGCGCCATGATGTAGTGAGTGTACCCTTCCGCCTTCAGGTCCGGGACGATGCCATAGCGGTCGTCGGGCGTGTCCGGCAGCCACAGGATCACCCATTCGCCGGTTTTGTGCACATCAGCAGCGGGCGAGCGGGCATAACCATCGCCGCTGTCCTCGTTGAACGGGAACAGCTCGCTGCGGGTGCCCTGCCCGTGCTCCCAGAAGCGGGCACTGGCCACCGCCTCGGCATGCAGCAGCTGCACGATGGAGGCGGCGCGCTGCAGCGGCACCCCCACCCCGCGGATCAGGCGGCACATCTTCTCCAGCACCTGATCCGGATCCGCGGCGGAGCGCCCCTCCTCCAGCAGGTAGGAGATCAGCCGCAATGCGCCCTGCAGACGGTCCGGCGGCAGCTGCAACAGGGGATCGGGGGTTTGTGTCATCTGCTCAGGCTACCCCGCAGGTCCATCACCCGGCAACGGCAATGCTCCCGCCCGTCCTTGGTGCCTGCGGCACCGCGTCCCGTTGGGCCGGGCAGCCCTGCGGGCTGCGGGGGCACCTGTTCACCTGCGCACAGCCCCCGTGTCCGGCGGCAGGTTTCCGGGCGGCAGCGCACATCTTATCTTAGCCCCAGTCAACGTTTACAGGAGGCATTGAGATGTCCCTCAGACCCATTCTCGAAACCCGCGCCGCCCAGCCCCACACCGAGGGCGCGGGCGTCAAGCTGCACCGCGCCTTCGGCTTTCATGACCCGTCGGAGCTGGACCCGTTCCTGCTGTTCGACGATTTCCGCAACGAAAACCCCGAGGACTACCTGCGCGGCTTCCCCTGGCACCCGCACCGCGGCATCGAGACCATCACCTATGTGCTGGCCGGGTCCGTGGAACATGGCGATTCTCTGGGCAACGCGGGCACCCTGGGTGCAGGCGATGTGCAGTGGATGACCGCCGGGTCCGGCATCCTGCATCAGGAGATGCCCTCGGGCAACGCCAAGGGCCAGATGCATGGGTTCCAGCTGTGGGGCAACCTGCCTGCCAGCCAGAAAATGACCGCACCGCGCTATCAGGACGTGAAGGGCACCGACATCCCCGAGATCATCGACGATGACGGCACCTGCGTGAAGGTGATCGCCGGCGACTTCTGGGGCAAGCGCGGCCTGGTGGACGGCATTGCCGCAGATCCGCAGTACCTGGATGTTTCCGTCCGCGCAGGCGTCAAGAAGACCCTGCCGATCGACACCTACCGCCGGGCATTCGCTTATGTCTTCGAAGGCGAGGCCGCCTTTGCCGATGCCTCAGCCCCGCAAGGGGTGCTGCTGGAGAAGGAGGTTGCAGGCCAGGAGGTCAATATCCGCGATCTGTCCGGCGACCGCACCCTGATCCGCTTTGGCACCGGTGACGGGATCACTGTGCAGGCAGGCCCCGAAGGCGTGCGCTTCCTGCTGATCTCCGGTGCGCCGATCAATGAACCGGTCGCCTGGCACGGGCCGATCGTGATGAACACCCAGGCTGAACTGCACCAAGCGTTCCGCGAGTTGCGCAACGGGACGTTTATCAAGCCCGCGCACTGACCAGGAAAACCGGTGCCCGCTTTTCCCTGTGCGCGGCGCAGGCCCGCGCACTGACCGCCTGCGGCCCGCAAACCGGGCCCTTGATGTGCTATACTCCCCCCGTCCAACGAACAGATGGGGGGAGACATGATTATCCGGGTGTTCCGCGCCACCGTCCGCGACGACAAGATCAGAGACTTCAAGGACTTCCTGACCAACACCGCCGTGCCGCATGTGCGCCGCCAGCCCGGACTCGTTTCGGTCACGGCCGGCCTGCCGCGGCCGGAATCGCCGGCCACTTTCTGCGTGGTGATGGTGTGGGAGAGCATCGACGCGCTGCAGGCTTATGCCGGCGAGGACTGGGAGCAGCCGCATGTGCTGCCGGAGGAGGACCCGATGGTGCTGAGCCGCCAGATCGACCACTACGACATGATCGGCCTGCTGAGCTGACAGGCCGTCTGCGAGGCTCAGCCGTCCGCGCACCAGCTGAAGACAGCCTCCCCGCCCGCGGATTGCCGCGTGAAGCCCGCCTTTTCCAGCACCCGGGCCGAAGCCGCGTTCTGCTGCATGACGCCTCCGCTCAGGCAGATACCGCTGCCGCGGAAATGTGCCTGCAGGCCTCCGATCAGCTCGCTCGCCAGGCCTTGCCCCCAGGCAGCCTCTGCAAACAGATAGCCAAGGTTGCGGATTTTGCTGCCGTCCTCCGGGTAAGACAGGATCAGCAGCCCGATGCCCTGCCCGCCTGTGTCTCGCAGGCCGATCACCTCAGCCTGCTGCGCCACCGCCGCCAGGAAATCGCGCCGGGCCTGATCGCTTTCTTTGGCCTGGAATCCTTCGGGCAGCCATTGCACCACCTTAGGTGCAAACAGTGCTTCCAGCTCCGCCGCAGTCAGATCCTGCCAGCGTACCGCCCGCAGGCGGCTGGTCTGCAGTTCCAGCAGGCTCATGCGCTGACTGCCTTTTGCACCATGCCCCAATAGACCCGCTCCACCTCATCCAGCGAGAGCCGCCCCTCAGACCGGTACCAGGTATTGACCCCGTTCAGCATCGCAATCACCGCCAGCGTTGCGATCTTGGTGTCGGGGATCGCGAATACCCCCTGCTCCACACCTTCCTTCAGGATCGCCTCCACCCCGTTTTCATAGTCGCGGCGCAGCGATTCGATGACGGTGAAGTTTTCCTCGGTCAGGTTACGCAGCTCCATGTAGGCGATGAAAACCGCATCCGGGCGTTCCAGGTGAAAGCGGATATGAAACCCGGTGAAGGCGCGCAGCCGCTCCATCGCACCCGCCGCCCGCGGCACCGCATCCCAAGCCGCCTGCAGCTCTTCCATATGGCTGGACATCAGGCTGAACAGCAGGCTCTGCTTGTCCGGCGTGTAATTGTACAGAGCCCCCGCCTGCACCCCGACCTCCTTGGCGATCTGGCGCATCGACACGGCGGCATAGCCATGCTGGGCAAACAGCCGCAATGCCGCCTGGCGGATGCGGGGGCCGGTGATATCGGAATGGGAACCTTGGGTGCGTGCCATGCCGGCAAAGATAACTGAACAAGCGTTCATATAAAAGAGGGAATGCGGCCGCCCTTTCTGTAACCGCACCGCCCGGCAAAGCCAACGCCCGTTGCGGCGGGAAATCAATTGTACAGCCGCGCCGGAGCCCCTAGAACCGGCAGTGCGGAACAAAGGGTTTAGGCAATGCAGATGTGGGCGCGGATCACCTTCCTCGTGGCTTTGGCAGCGGCTGCCGCCTGCACCCGGGTGCCCGAACTGGAAGACCGGCTGACCCCTGACCTGCGCAATGCCGGCTATCCCAGGCTGCTGCCGCTCGATGACGCGCTTGAGCCGCTGGACTCGCCGCAGCAGGCCGGCGAAGAGCTGCAGCAGGAGCTCGACGCCCGCAGCGACCGGCTGCAGCGCCGGGCCGCGGCGGTGAAAAACGCCGAATTCTGACCGCTTCCCGGCATTCTCAACTTCTTCTCCCCGCTGCGTGCGGCAGCGGCGTTGCACGCTCGCGCCGAACCCGATAAGGCGGGGCTGAGCATTTCGGAACAAAGGACCTCCAGCTATGACAGAACCGCTTCGTCTTGGGATTGCAGGTTTGGGCACGGTTGGCATCGGCGTGGTCAAGATCATCCGCCGCCACGCCGCGCTGCTGGAGGCACGGACCGGGCGGCCGGTGGTGATTTCCGCGGTGTCGGCCCGCGACGCAAGCAAGGACCGCGGTATCCCGCTGAGCGGCTACGCCTGGGAAACCGACCCGGTGGCGCTGGCCGTGCGCGACGACGTGGATGTGTTTGTCGAGCTGATGGGCGGCCATGAGGGCGCCGCCAAGGCCGCCACCGAGGCCGCACTGTCCGCGGGCAAGGATGTCGTCACCGCCAACAAGGCGCTGCTGGCAATCCACGGCCAGGCGCTGGCCGAACAGGCTGAGGCCGCAGGCCGGGTGATCCGTTTCGAGGCCGCCGTTGCCGGCGGCATCCCGGTGATCAAATCGCTGACCGAAGGCCTGGCCGGCAATGAAATCACCCGCGTCATGGGTGTGATGAACGGCACCTGCAATTACATCCTGACCCAGATGCAGGCCACCGAGCAGGGCTATAACGCGCTGTTCGAGGAATGCGGCCGCCTGGGCTATCTGGAGGCCGACCCCAACCTGGACGTGGGCGGCATCGACGCGGGCCACAAGCTGGCGCTGCTGGCCTCTATCGCCTTTGGCACCAAACCTGACTTTGACAGCGTGCAGCTGGAGGGCATCCAGCGCATCCAGCTGGAAGACATCCACGCCGCCGCCGATATGGGCTACCGCATCAAGCTCCTGGGGGTGGCGCAGCGCTCCGCCCGCGGGCTGGAACAGCGCATGTCGCCCTGCCTGGTGCCCGCCGACTCGCCGCTCGGCCAGCTGGAAGGCGGCACCAACATGGTGGTGATCGAGGGCGACTCGATCGAGCAGGTGGTGCTGCGCGGCCCTGGCGCCGGCGAAGGCCCGACCGCCAGCGCGGTAATGGGCGATGTGCTGGACCTGGCCCGCGGCCTGCGGATCTCCACCTTCGGCCAGTCCGCCGAAACCCTGCAGGAGGCCCCGGCGGCCCAGACCGGCCTGCCCGCGCCCTTCTATCTGCGCATGGGGCTGCTGGATAAACCCGGCGCGCTGGCCAAGGTGGCGGCAATCCTTGGCGAAGCCGGCGTCTCGATCGACCGGATGCGCCAGTACGGCCATTCCGAACCCGTTGCGCCGGTGCTGATCGTCACCCACAAATGCACCCGCGCCACCCTGGACGCGGCGCTGGACGGCCTCGCCGCCACCGATGTGGTCGACGGCACCCCCGTCGCCCTGCGCATCGAAGAGGTCTGAGCCGCCCCGCCCCGCAAAAAACGGCCGTTTTGCACGCCGCGGCGGGGCATTCCTGCCGCGGCAAGCGCTATCTTCCCTTGCGAGCCGGCCCCGCCCCGCGCTATTCGGCTTGGAACGCCCATTGACATCTGACCCGTTGAGACAGGATTTCCGGTATGACTTCGAACACTTCTGACGCGCCCTTTTATGACCGCATGCTGTCGCTGGGCCTGGCCCGCGTTGCCGAGCAGGCCGCCCTGGCCTCTGCCTCGCTGATCGGCCGCGGCGACGAAAAGGCCGCCGACCAGGCCGCCGTGAACGCCATGCGCGAGCAGCTGAACCTGCTGGACATCGCAGGCGTAGTGGTGATCGGCGAAGGCGAGCGCGATGAGGCCCCCATGCTGTACATCGGCGAGGAAGTCGGCACCGGCAACGGCCCCGGCGTCGACATCGCGCTCGACCCGCTGGAAGGCACCACCCTGACCGCCAAGGACATGCCCAACGCGCTGACCGTGATCGCCATGGGGCCGCGCGGCTCGATGCTGCACGCGCCGGACACCTATATGGACAAGCTGGCCATCGGCCCGGGCTTTGCCGAAGGCGTGGTCTCGCTGGAAATGTCCCCGCGCGAGCGGGTTGAGGCGCTGGCCAAGGCCAAGGGCTGCGCGCCGTCCGACATCACCGTCTGCATCCTGGAACGCCCCCGCCATGAGGCAATGATCGCCGAAGTGCGCGAAACCGGCGCCTCGATCCGGCTGATCACCGACGGCGACGTGGCCGGCGTGATGCACTGCGCCGAAAGCGGCACCACCGGCATCGACATGTACATGGGCCAGGGCGGCGCCCCTGAGGGCGTGCTGGCGGCCGCGGCGCTGAAATGCATGGGCGGCCAGATCTTCGGCCAGCTGCTGTTCCGCAACGACGACGAGAAGGCGCGGGCCGCCAAGACAGGCATCACCGACCTGGACCGCATCTATTCCCGCGATGAAATGGTCACCCAGGACGTGATCTTTGCCGCCACCGGCGTCACCGGCGGCTCGCTGCTGCCGCGGATCAAGCGCGAGCCGGGCTGGGTCGAGACCACCACCCTGCTGATGCGCTCCAAGACCGGGTCGGTCCGCCGCATGTCCTACCGCACGCCGCTGGCACCGCATCAGATGTAAGCCGGTCCTGCGCCGACAGGAAGCGGCTTGCGCCGCTGCCTCCGGCGGGAGTATTTGATGAAAGATGAAAGGGCCGGATCCGGATTGGGTCCGGCCTTTGCGCATGGGGGCAGATAATGAGCTTTTTGGGTGTTGAGCAATCCTTGAGCGGGCGCCGCTGGGTCGGGCCAGGCGTGGAGGTGGACCGGGCGTCGGAAATGATGGCGCAGCAGACCGGCCTGCCCCGTTCGGTGTGCCAGGTGCTGGCCCGGAGGGGCGTTCCGGCGATGGAGGCGACGGGGTTTCTGGAGCCCAGGCTGAAGGAGCTGCTGCCCGACCCGCGCGAGATGAAAGACATGGAGGCCGCCGCGGCCCGGTTCCTGGAGGCGGTGCGGCGCAAGCAGCGGATCGCGGTCTTTGCCGACTACGATGTCGACGGCGGCAGCTCCGCCGCGCTGCTGCTGGTCTGGCTGCGGCAGATGGGGCTGGAGGCGACGCTTTATATCCCGGACCGCATCGACGAGGGTTATGGCCCCAACGTGCCCGCCATGCAGGAGCTGGCCGCCGCCCACGACCTGATCATCTGCGTCGACTGCGGCACCCTCAGCCATGAGCCGATCGCCGCCGCCAAGGGCGCTGACGTGATCGTGCTGGACCACCACCTGGGCGGCGAGACGCTGCCGGAATGCGTGGCGGTGGTGAACCCCAACCGGCAGGACGAAAGCGGCGACCTGGGCTATTTCTGTGCCGCCGGCGTGGTGTTCCTGATGCTGGTCGAGGCCGGGCGGCAGATGCGCGAGGCAGGTGCCAAGGGGCCGGATCTGATGCCCCTGCTGGACCTGGTGGCACTGGCCACTGTCGCCGATGTGGCGCCGCTGATCGGCGCCAACCGGGCGCTGGTACGCCAGGGGCTGAAAGTGATGGCGGCACGCAAACGCCCCGGGCTGGTGGCGCTTTCCGATGTCAGCCGCATGGATTCGGCGCCCTCCACCTATCACCTCGGCTTTCTGCTGGGACCGCGGGTCAATGCCGGCGGCCGGATCGGCAAGGCCGACCTGGGCGCGCGATTATTGTCAACTGACAATCCGCATGAGGCCGCCGCCCTGGCCGAACGGCTGGACCAGTTGAACACCGAACGCCGCGACATCGAAAATGCGGTGCGCGCTGCGGCTTTGGACCAGGCCGAGGCACGCGGGCTGGAGGGACCATTGGTCTGGGCCGCAGGCGCGGGCTGGCATCCGGGCGTGGTGGGCATCGTCGCCTCCCGCCTGAAAGAAGCCGCCAACCGGCCCGCCATCGTGATCGGCTTCGACGGGGATGAAGGCAAGGGATCGGGACGTTCGGTCTCCGGCGTCGATCTTGGCGCCTCGATCCAGCGGCTGGCTTCTGAGGGCCTGCTGGTCAAGGGCGGCGGCCACAAGATGGCAGCGGGCCTTACCGTGATGCGCGACAAGCTGGAACCGGCGATGGAGCGGCTGAGCGAACTTCTGGCCAAACAGGGCGCTGGACAAGGCGGCCCCGCCGACCTGAAACTGGACGGCGCCCTGATGCCCGGTGCCGCCACGGTGGACCTGATCGGACAGATCGAACAGGCCGGCCCCTTTGGCGCCGGTGCCCCTGCCCCGCGCTATGCGCTGCCCGACCTGCAGGTGCGTTTTGCCAAGAAGGTCGGCGAAAGCCACCTGAAACTGTCGCTCAGCGACGGCATGGGGGGTGGGGTGGATGCGATCTGCTTTGGTGCCTTTGACACCGCCCTGGGCCCGCGGCTGCTGGAGCACGGCGGTGCCCGCTTCCATTTTGCCGGACGGCTGGAAATCAACACCTGGGGCGGTCGCCAAAGCCCCCAGCTGCGCCTGGAGGACGCTGCCGAAGCGTGAGATTTCAAAGGCTTGCTGCCTGTGGATAAGAAATTTCGCGAATGCGTTTTTTTTCTCTTGCGGGTTCCGGCGCTTATAACTAAATACCCGCTCACGCACTGAGTGGCCCGTTCGTCTATCGGTTAGGACGCCAGGTTTTCAACCTGGAAAGAGGGGTTCGATTCCCCTACGGGCTGCCACTTCCCCCCGCCAGAAGCAGACACTCCCGACGCGCCAACCGCGCGATTTTTTGCGTTTATTTCCAGCGGATTACCCCTGCGAAGCGGCCCGGAAAAAATCTTCGCATTTCCGCAAAAACCCTCTTGCGCCCGGCCGGCGCAATCAGTAAACACCGCCCCACAGACAGAGTGGCCCGTTCGTCTATCGGTTAGGACGCCAGGTTTTCAACCTGGAAAGAGGGGTTCGATTCCCCTACGGGCTGCCACTTCCTCCCCCGAAAAATTAATCCGACGCGGCGCACTGGCGCATATCCCGGGCGCTCAGCCTTTCTTTTGCTGTGCGCTGTTCCGCTGACGCAGTGGAAACACCCAGAACCGCGGCCGGAACTCCGGCCCCGGTCCAGTTTGACCCGCGGCAATCCCGCCGGTCAGGAAGCTGGACCGCCCGCTGCCTGCTGCGGCTCAGCCGCACCGTTGCCGCAGGCGGCTGCACCCAGGTCGTCCTTTTCCATGCCTTCGCGGTAGAAGCAATGCTGCGCCCGCCCCGCGCGTTTAGCAGCATAAAGCGCCAGATCCGCCTGGTTCAGCAGCTGCTGCATGTCCGGGACCTTCTGCCAGGTCGACAGGGTGGTGCCGGCACTGGCGGAAATCCTGCAGGTCTGGGCGCCAAAGGGAATTGGCTCCTCCAATTGCTGAATCAGCCGCTTGGCAATGGCCGCCAGCCGCGTGGTGTCCAGCACACCTTCGAGGATCATCACAAACTCGTCACCGCCCACCCGGACCACAGTGTCCGACTGACGGGTGCATTCCACCATGATCCGCGCCGCCTGCTGCAGCACCGCATCGCCGGCGGCATGACCCAGCGTATCGTTCACCTGCTTGAAGAAATCCAGATCCAGATGCATTAGTGCAAATTCGCGGCCGCTGGCGATCAGCCGCCCCAGCACATGATCCATCGCCCGGCGGTTCTTGAGCCCGGTAAGAGTATCGGTAAAGGCCTGCTCCTCGGCGGCGATCTTGGCCCCCTGCAGACGCAGGTTCAGCTGGCGGGACGCCTCCATCGCGGCGGATTTCGCCTCCACCAGATAGAGCATCTCGATGGTCAGGTCGGTCGGCGAAAAATCGGCGCTGGTCAGATCGTAATCGCGCACCGCTTCCAGAACCGAGATCCCGAAGGACAGGTTGATGAACGCGCCCTGCCCGTCCGGCAGCGGCGTGCAAACCCCCTTCAGACCGGTCTGAGGCGCGTCACGGAACTGCAAATGCAGCTTGCTGCCGGAAGTCCGCAGCAGATCCTCCACCGAGCGCACCGAGCGCGGCCGCGACAAATCAAAGACCCGGAAGAACCGCCGCCCCTCCCAGCTTAGCTGCGGGCGCAGCTTCTTCAGGGTCGGCCCGGCAGAGACGAAGCGCCCCTTGGGATCGACAATTGCGTACATCGGGCAGACCACACCTGCCATCCGGGTCAGCTGCTCGAGTGTCATCATAACGAGTGCGCCCCCAAATCAAACTCGCGCCCGGCAGCGAACTTGGTTTCCACCAGAGTAATGGAAATCACCTCTGCGCCGCCTTGGGTGCCGCTGTGGTCCAGGAAAACCAGGTCGCCGTAGTCATCGGCCATCGCCCGCAGAACACCCATCAGAACATAGGCATAGCCCGGCAGCCCCGGCTGGCAGATCAGCTCAAACTGCTGCGGCGCCTGCTCCAGCAGTTCCAGCGCGGGAAGATGCAGGTCCGAAACCGCCAGCCGCGCCCGGTCCGGCAGATCATCCAGCGAATGCAGGAATTCAACGTAGTTCACGCCGCCAAAGCGGAGCAATCGCCTCAGCGCCTCCACCTGAGGATTGGACACCAGGAAAGTGCCCATGTCCTCCAGCATTTCAGGCAGAGGGCGTGCCAGCACCTTTTCCATTGCCGCCAGCATCCGACCCGATTGTTCATCAGTGTAAAACAGCATTGCCTCGAACTCGGAAAACCCGAGCCCGGCCTCTTCCATAACCTCTTCCCAGCGGTCCGCTCCGTAGGTACTGGTCACAAAAGCCTGAATCGCCCTGTTGATCAGACCGTGCATGCAATGGCCCCTTTTTGCCTATGCCACAGTCTTGACGCCTGCGGGTTAAGAAAGGCCCAACAAAGCAAATTTGCGTGATTAATCGCGCGCATTTCCCCCGGTTTTTTCTTTTGAACCAGGCCCGCCGCCTTGCGCAGCGGACACCGGCCCTGTGCGTGTTACGATCCTAGTCCGGCTGCCGGGCTCTGGCCAAGCGGTTCCGGCAATGCAGCTTGCTTACCCGGTTCCGGCTTTCCCCTACTGGACCGGCTGGCGCCAAGAGGCAAGCCCGCAACGGGCCGTGCCTGCCAGACCGGCAGAATCTGACCTGCTGCCAGTCCCCCAACCAAAAAAGCGGAGGGTTACCCCTCCGCCTTTCCCGCGCAGCTGCCGGTTTCAGAAGTCTGTGGGCGCCCCGCCCTCAGCCTTGCGGCGGGCAACAAAATCCGCCAGTTCGCCGCGGATCGCCGCGTCCATCGGCGGCTCCTCGAAATCGGCGATGATTTCCTTGAACAGCTTGTGGGCGCGTTCCGCGGTCCAGGTGGCGCCTGCCGCCTCCCAGGCCTCATAGTTGCGCCAATCACTCAGAAACGGCTGATAGAATGCCTCCGCATAGCGGTCCTGAGTGTGCTGAATGCCGAAGAAATGGCCGTCGTTGCCGACTTCCTTGATTGCATCCAGGGCGATCTCCTCCGGCCCGGTGGCTGAGATCTGCGGCTGCATGTAGCGTTCGATCTGCTGCAGGATCTCACAATCCATGATGAACTTCTCGGGGCTGGCGATCAGCCCGCCCTCCAGCCATCCGGCCGCGTGGTACACCATGTTGGTGCCCGACTGCACCGCCGCCCACAGCGAGTTCGAAGTCTCCCAGATTGCCTGCCCGTCCGGCACGTTGGCCGCGCAAACCCCGGACGAACGCATCGGCAAGCCATAGAACCGCGCCATCTGCCCGGTCATCTGGGTTGAGCGCATGTATTCCGGCGTGCCAAAGGCCGGCGCGCCCGACTTCATGTCGACATTCGAGGTAAACGTGCCGATCACACAGGGCGTGCCCGGGCGCACATACTGAAACAGCGCAATGGCACAGAGGCTCTCGGCAATCGACTGTGCCACCGCGCCCGCCATGGTCACCGGCGCCATTGCGCCCGCCAGGGTAAACGGCGACACCACAATCGCCTGCCCCCGCCGCGCCAGCCGCAGGCAGCCGTCGATCATCGGGAAATCATGCTTCAGCGGCGAGGTGGAGTTGATGTTGGTGTACATATGCGGCTTGGCTTCGAACTCCTCATGGCTGAGCCCGCCGGCGATCCGCACCATTTCCATCACATCCTCGACCCGCTCCTTGCCCAAGCTGTAGGCGTGCATCGCCTTGTCGGTGAGGGTCAGCTTGTCATAAAGCACATCCAGATGGCGGACCGAGGCATGGATGTCCACCGGCTCCACCGGATAGCCGCCGGCGAAGTGGATGCAGTTGAAATACTGCGTCAGCTTCAGCAGGTTGCGGCACTGCTCGCGGTTGCCGGCCACCTTCTTGTTCAGCTCCATATCCCAGTAGTTGGGCGGCGAGGAGACATTGCCGAACAGGATATGGTTGCCGCCGAGCGGAATGGTCCGGTCCGGGTTGCGCGGGGTGATCGAGAATTCGCGGGGCGCTTTGCCAACCATCTCCATCACGAAATCCCGGTCCATTTTGACCAGCTCGCCTTCGACCTTGACGCCGGCCTGCTTGAAGATCCCCAGGGCTTCCGGGTTCAGGAACACCACGCCAATCTCCTCCAGAATGCGCATGGCGCCTTCGTGGATCGCCTGGATGCCTTCGTCGGTCAATGGCTCGGTCGGGCGGTCGATGTTGACCGGGATCTGCCACGGCATTTGCTCCAGCGCCGCACTGCCGCGCCGGGCCGCCGCGCCTGCCCTGCCCCCGCCCCGCCTCTTGCGCGCGCCTGTCTCTGCCATGCCGGTCTCCCCTAGATCCGAGTTTCCAAATGCCGATAGCCATTCACTGTGCCAATCTGCACGGTCCGAACCTGTCCGTTCCCGACCATCGCTGTCGTTTTTGCCCTGAAATCCGGCGGTCCAGACCATTTCTGTACACTTGTGCCCAGTGTGCCGCAGCAAAAACCGGCGCGCGAGAGCCGTGCGCCGGTGAAACAGCCCCGCCAGCCTAAGGTCAATGGAATCAGGAAGGGATCAGCGGTCGATCCAGGCCGGGATATGGCCGATGTCGGGCAGCACGATATCGGCGTGCGGCGCTAGGTCCTCGCGCAGCGCCATGCCTGTCAGCACCCCGATCCGCCGCATCCCTGCCGCGGCTCCGGCCTCCAGGTCATGCAGACTGTCGCCGACCATTGCGGTGCGCTCCGGCGGCACCCCCGCCGCCTTGCAGAAGGCCAGCAGCGGATCCGGGTCCGGCTTGGCACCATGGCCGCTGTCGCAGCCCGCGACAAAGGCGAAGCGGTCCAGCACACCCGCCCGCTGCAGCTGGCTCTTGGCGGAGACCTCGGCGTCGTTGGTCATCACCCCCAGCACCTTGCCGCGTGCCAGCAGCCCGTCGAGGAACTCCGCCAGCGGCACCGCGGGTGCCAGCTCGGCCTCCGCCGCACTTTGGGCCAGGAACACCGCCAGTTCCTCAACCTCCATCTCCGCCACAAACGGTGCCAGAACCTCCGCCACCTCGTCGTTGGACCCGGCAATCACCAGACTGTCGGGGTTGAACGCGCGCCGCTCCAGGTCATAGCTGATCACCCCGGCCATCGCCGCCAGAACCTCCTGGTCGCCCTTGGCGAGCGTCTCAAGCACCCGGGCCGCCCAGCCGTTCCAGGTGGCGGCAAAGTCGAACAGGGTTCCGTCCTTGTCGAACAGGAAGGCATCAACGGGCATGGCGGGTCCTCTCCTCCGCGGGAATTTGGCGGAACCCTAGGCACAGCCCCCGCCGATCTCAAGTCCAGTTCACCTGCGCGCCGCCCGGCAGCGACATCCGCGCCTGCAGCGGCATCTCATAATCCAGGCCGTGGGAATCGCAGAACTGCATCACCCAGTTGTCGTCCATCGTTAAGAAATCGAGCACCGACCCCAGAAACTCCGGCTCCGCTGCCCGCGCGCGCAGATCCGCCGCGCTGGCGCCTGTTGCACCCAGAAACACCGGCAGCAGCTCATCATTTCCGGCCAGCCAGGCCAGGGCTTGCAGCGCCAGGGTCTCGGCGCCATCGGCGGAAATCCGCATGTTCTCCACACTCCTGCCGCATTGCGGCCAATTTAGTAAAAATCCGAAAGGGTTTCTTAACCAGTCTCAGCAAAACTTCCAGTCATAGGATTTGCAAGGGGCGAAAGGATACCGCGTGCAAGGCACTATCCTGGTCATCGACGGCGTCTCCACCAACCGCATCATGCTGAAGGTGCAGCTGGCGGCTGCCTACTATGACGTGGTCCAGGCCGGCAGCACCGCCGAGGTACTGCAGGCCGCCCGCCAGCACCGCCCTGATCTGGTGCTCACCGCGATGTCGCTGCCCGACGGCACGGCTGCCGGCGTCAAGCGCGAGCTGGCCGCGGATGAGACGCTGGCCGATCTGCCCGTCATCGCGATTTCCGACTGGGAGGGCTCCAAGGCCCGGCTGCAGGCGCTGTCCGAGGGCATCGACGATGTGCTGCAGCAGCCGGTGGACGACGTGATCCTGCAGGCCCGCATCCGCAGCCTGCTGCGCGCCCGCAGCGCCGACGAGGAGCTGAACCTGCAGCGCGATGCCTCGCACGGGTTCATTCTGCCGCTGAGCGACCGCTGCTGCGCCGAGGAACTGCGCAATGCCACCGTCGCTTTGGTAGCGCAGGATCCCCGCACCGCCATGGCCTGGCGCGACCGCCTCTCCGCCTGCCTGCCCTACGAGCTTCGCACCCATGCGATCAGCGATATCCAGGGACTGATGCAGGCACCGGTCGCCGATGCCATTATCGTTGAGCTGAATGAGGCCTCGGCCGGTCCAGGCCTGCGGCTGCTGGCCGACCTGCGCGCCCGCGCCGCCACCCGCCAGACGGTGGTGATCGCGGTGCCCAATCCGGCCGATCCGCAGATCGCCGCCGAGGCGCTGGACCGCGGCGCCCATGACGTGCTGCAAACCGGTTTCGATGTCGAGGAGCTGGAACTGCGCCTCACCGCCCAGCTGCAGCACAAGGCCCGCAAGGACCGGCTGCGCGACAGCGTCCGCAACGGGTTGCGCGCCGCGGTGCTGGACCCGATGACCGGCCTCTACAACCGCCGCTATGCCAAGCCGTTCCTGGACCGGGTGGCGCATTCCGCCGCCGCCAATGGCGAGAAATTCGCCGTCATGCTGGCCGATCTCGACCATTTCAAGCGGATCAACGATGTCTACGGCCACCCTGCCGGCGACGCGGTGCTGATCGAGGCCGCCCGCCGTATGCAGCAAGTGCTGGGCCCGGCGGATCTGCTGGCCCGGGTCGGCGGTGAGGAGTTCATGGCCGTCCTGCCCGGCGCCAGCGAGGCCGAGGCCGGCGTCGCCGCCGTTGCCCTGTGCAACGCAATCAACGGCACCCCTTTCGAAGTCCCCGGCGCCGCGGAACCGGTCCAGGTCACCATCAGCATAGGCGCGGTGATGGGCGGCGGCGGTCAGGACGGCAGCGCCGCGGCACTGGTCGAGAAGGCGGATCAGGCGCTCTATAATGCCAAGCACGCCGGCCGCAATCAGGTCACCTTATCCAAAGAATGCACCGTGGCCGCCTGAGGCCTGCGCACGCATCCGGTCAAGAAATGCGGCAGCCGCAACCGGCTGCCTTTCAGGTGAGTGGCGCTGTCCAATATCTGCCGCGGGCGGATCAATCCCGCCCGTGCCCAGACCTGTGCCAATGCTTGCCGCGCCGCTGCATCCTGTCTTCCATACGGTCAGCAAAGGCGGCGCGCTCCTCCGGCGTCATCGCCTCCATCTTACTCACCCAGGCATCCTGCACTTTAGAGTGGAAGGCGTGGCGCGCGTCCGCCTGGCTGCGCAGCATGTCCCGCAGCGCTGCGGCGTCGAAACTGCCGCTGCGCAACGCCGCGATCACCGCCTCACCCTCGGCATGGCGGCGCTCGAAGTAACTGCCGTGATGCCCCCCCGCCTGCTGCCGCAACTCCTTCCGGGTATCGCGGTCCAGCTCGCGGAAGATCATCGCACCCACCGACGGCGGCCGCTGCCAGTGCCGGTCCGAGCCGGAGAACCGCCAGGCCGCACCGGCCGCGATGCCGATCACCGCGAGGTTCAGCGCCAGCGAGGCCGCCAGCAGAAGTTTCAGCCACAGCTTCATTCCGGGTTTGCCCTCCGCACTCATTGCAGGTCCTCGCTCAGCATCAGCGCCATGTCATAGCTCTCATCGGCGAACGCGGTGCTGGTGTTCTCATATCCGGCCAGCGCCACCGGGTCCGGCACAAAGGAGGGCGGCGCGATTCCGATCCACAGGCCCGCCGCGCTGGCCGCCGCCAGTCCGCCCATCGCAGGCCAGCCGCCGATCGCCTCGATCAGCTGCCGCCACAGCGGCTGGCGCACCGCCCGCTCAGGCCACGCGGCCCGGAAGCCCGCTTGCTCGCGTGCCGCATCGGCCAGAATGGCAGCGTTCAGCGGCGCCGGCATCCCGGGCCGCTGGCTGCGTGCCGCAGCAAACAGATCCTCCAGCTCCTCCAGTGCCTTATCCGTGTCAGCCATCGCTATACCCCAACTCTTCGCGCCGCCCGGCCAAAGCCGCAGCCAGCGCCCGTTTGCCCCGGGCGGTCAGACTCTCGACCGCCTCGACGCTGATGTCCATGATCCCGGCGATCTCCGGGTTCGAAAGCTCTTCCAGATGCCGCAGCACCACCGCCTGGCGCTGGCGCTCCGGCAATTGCATCAGGGCGGCCTGCAGCGCATCCTGCCGCGCGCCCTCCTGCATCTGCTCCGCCGCCGAGCGGCCCGGGTCCGGCGGCTCCGGCACCGCATCCAGATCCGCATGGCCGCCGCGGGCGCGCCGCTTGCGGTCGATGCACAGGTTCATCGCCACCCGGTACAGCCAGGTCGAGACCTGCGCCTGCCCCGGCTGCCACTGCGGCGCCATCTTCCACAGCCGCAGCATGGCCTCCTGGGTCACGTCCTCGGCCTCGGCTCGGTTTCCCATCACCCGCATTGCCACACCAAAGACCCTTGGCCCCAGCCGCGCGGTCAGCTCCGCCGCTGCCCGGCTGTCGCCATTGGCATACAGCACCATAAGCGCATCGCCGGAGACCTCCTCCGCGGCTGCGCTCATGGCATCCGGACCCCCAGAAGGGGCCCGGCGCCGCGATATTTCCGTCTTATGCAGCACGCGTCAGCGATCAGTTCTGCTCCGTGTTATTCCCTTGACCGTACCCATGGCCATGCATCCCGCCGCGATGCATCCGGGCATTCTCGAATTCCGCCTTGGAGATACCGCCGCTGCCATCGGCATCCATGCGGTCAAACATCTTGCCCGCCCGGCGCGGCTGCGGCAGCTCTTCCTTAGTCAACGCTCCATCCTTGTCGGTGTCAAAGCGTTCCAGCATCCAGGCGGCCCGCTCATTGGCGTGCTCCCGCGCCCGCGCCTGCATTTCTTCCAGCGTCAGCTTGCCGTCGCCATCGGCGTCCGCCTCGGCAAAATGCGCGTCCTTCATGGCCTCAATCTCGGCCCTGGTGACCTCGCCATTGCCGTCCGCGTCGATTTCCTCAAAGGACATCCTCGGCCCATGATGCCCGAACCCCTGCGCCAGGGCAGCGCCGCTTGCAGTCACAGCAGCTGCGGCAACGATCGCGGCGATGAACGTGACGTGTTTCATATCGTCTTTCCTTTGTCCTGCGGCAGCCTCTTGCTGCCTGATACATAGGAGAAACGCACACCCGCCGCAGATCCGTCGCAGAATCCAGAATATTTTTCCCAGCCCCCGCACGTTGCGGCAAACCGGCGCAGAAATCGGGCTTTCCCCTTTCCCGCGCCAGCTGAAGCGCGCAAAGATATGCCCAGCACACAGGATATTTTCATGACCGAGTCCCCCGCCGTTACGGCCCCCGAAACAGAGAACGACCGGCCCACCATGCCCGCCCTGGCCAAAGGCTGGCGCTGCAAGTGCCCCAACTGCGGGCAGGGCAAGCTCTTGCACTCCTATCTGAAAGTGAACAGCAGCTGCAGCCACTGCGGCCTGGACCTGACTCATGCGCGCGCTGATGACGGCCCGGCATACCTGACGATCCTGATCGTCGGCCACATCATGGCGCCCTTGATGCATGTGGTCTATTTCTCCTGGCGGCCGGAGCCTTTGGTGATGTTCACTGTGTTCACGATTGGCTGCCTGGCCTCTTCCCTCTATCTTCTGCCGCGGATGAAGGGGATCGTCATCGCCTACCAGTGGGCGCGGCGGATGCACGGGTTCGGCAAGGACACCCCGGCGGTAACAGGGCAATAACAGCATGAGCGACACATTTCTGAGCGGTGAAACCACCACTGACAAAACCGCAATCCGCAACGCGGCCACGGTCATTGCCATGCGCGGCCGGATGACCAGCGACCCGCAGGTGCTGATGGGCCAGCGCGGCGCCAAGGCCGCCTTCATGCCGAACAAGTTCGTTTTCCCAGGCGGCGCGGTTGATGTGGAAGACGCGCAGATCCCCCTGGCCTCGCCAATCTCCCCCGTCTGCCAGGAACGCCTGGCCGACAAGGCACCCGCTGACATGCACCACGCCCTCAGCGTCGCCGCGGTGCGGGAGCTGTGGGAGGAAACCGGCCTGATCCTGGGCGAGCCCGGCAGCTGGACCGGGGACATCCCCGAAGACTGGCAGAGCTTTGCCGCCACCGGCCATGTTCCTTCGGCTAGGGCGATGCAATTCGTCTTCCGCGCCCTGACCCCGCCGGGCCGCCCGCGCCGGTTCGACGCGCGCTTCTTTTTGGTCGATGCCGATCAGATCACCGGCGATCTGGATGATTTCTCCCGTGCTGCGGATGAGCTGTCGCATCTGCAATGGATCCCGCTCAGCCAGGTGCGCAGCTTTGACCTGCCCTTCATCACCGAAGTGGTGCTGGCCGAAGTCACCGCCCGCGTCCGCGATGCCGAGCCGCCGCAAAGCGTGCCCTATTTCCACAATAACGACGAGGCCAGCCTGTTCCTGCGCCTCAAGGGGTATCCGATGCCAGCGGACGGGTAACGTTCTCCAATCCGGAATTATCGCATAATTCCGGCTGCCCTGCTGCAGGCGCTGCCGGTCAGATCGCCAGAACCAGCACCAGGATCGACACGACCAGCAGCGCCATGCCCGCCAGCTCACGCGCTGTGACCTTCTCCTTGAAGAACAGCACTGAGGCCAGCAGCGACAGCAGCAGCTCCACCTGTCCCACCGCCTTCACATAGGCCGCGTTTTGCAGCGTGAAGGCCCAGAACCAGCAGAACGAGCCGCCCATGCTGGTCAGCCCCACCCAGACCGCCACTTTGCGCGCCGCCCAGACCCGAGCGATCTCGCCCTTGTCGCGCAGGCCCAGCCACACGCCCATGAACAGTGTCTGCAAGCTGACCACCGCCGCCAGCGTCACCGCCGCGCGGAATGCAGGCTCCAGATCGCCCAGCTGCAGCGATGCGCCCCGGTAGCTGACGGCGGAGAAGGCAAACAGCACCCCCGACCCCAGCCCCAGCTGCGCCGCGCGGTTGGTCAGGTGCCGCCACCAGGCGCCTGTTGCGTCCGGCGCCCGGGACAGGACCAGCACCGCCGCCAGCCCGATCAGGATCGCCACCCAGCCGCCAAAGCTGACCGGGTCACCGAGCACCGCCAGACCGACGATGGCGGTCTGGATCACTTCGGTCTTCTTGAAGGTGATCCCCACCGCAAAATTGCGCTGCTTGAACAGCGCCACCACGCAGACCGTTGCCAGGATCTGCGCCGTGCCGCCGATGGCGGCATAGATCCAGAATGCCGGCGGCAGCGGTGGCAGAGACCGTCCGGAGACCGCCAGATACAGCGCCAGCCCCGTCAGGATGAACGGTGCGGAATAGAAAAACCGGGCGAAGGTGGCTCCGCCCGGCGTCAGCGTCACGCTGCTGAGGACCTTCTGCAGCATGAAGCGCACGGTCTGAAAAGAGGCAGCGGCAATGGAAACGGGGATCCAGGCAAACATGCCCTTGCTTATGCGCCGTTATTCCCCCTGCTGCCAGAGCGGATGCGGCACCGGATCCTTGGCGCGCAGCAGGTAGTTGCGGAAAATCTGCAGGTAGTTGCGGTAGATATAGCCGTCGTTGGCTTTCAGGAATTCCGCCTTGCGGGCCTGGTACAGCTGCGGCAGGGCATACCAGGGCACGCCTGGGTGCATGTGATGAACAATATGCAGGTTGTTGTTCAGGAACAGGAAGGCAAGCGGCCCCTTGTCCTCGATCACCACGGTGCGGCCGCCGGCGCTCTCATGCGCCCGATGCTCCAGAAACGTGCGGATCTTCAGCAGCCCAAGCCCCATATAAGCTCCGGCAACCGCCGCCCACAGCGGCGCCGGCGACTGCAGCACCACCCAGGCCACTGCGGCCAGACCGATGAAGTGCAAAATCCAGTCGCGGACAATCCCCGGCTCCCCCCGGCGCGCCAGCCGCCAGTCGCCGGCCATGAAGCAGACCTGCCCCACCAGCGGCCCCAGCACCATCCGCCCCAGCAGCGTATTGTTCACCCGCAGCAGCGCCTTGCGCCAGCCGGGCAGCCGCGACCAGACCGCCGGATCCTGGAAATTGCTCTCCGGGTCGTCATAGGGATCGGTCAGCGCCTCATCCTCATGGTGCGCCAGATGGGTGTCACGGAACCGGCCGTAGGGGACCGCCATGCTCAGCGGAAAGAACATCAGCGCCTCATTGAGCCAGCGGCTGCGGAACGGGTGCCCGTGCAGTGCCTCATGGGTCAGCGAGGAATGCAACGCCGCCATCACGCCCAGCGCCAGCACCGTCAGCGCCAGGCTGATGCCGGGCAGCAGCCACAATGCCGCCAGCCAGCCGCCGTAACAGGCCAGGATCAGCGCCAGGGTGCCCCATTCGGCGCTGCGGGGCATATATCCGCGGCAGCTCTCAGACATGGCGCCGCCCCCAGCTGATCTGCGCCCAGACCCGCTCGTACACCAGGTAGACGGTAAAGCCGATGCCGGTGTTGATCAGCGCCATCACCCCGCCCGCCTTGACTGAGCCGGTGGCGGCCAGCCCCACCAGCGTCATCGAGACCAGCCCGAGAACGTTCCAAATCACCGCCTTCACAATGGAGCGCTTGCGCGTTTCCATATTGCCTCCTGCTATTCTTGGATAAGTGCTTGTTTCGAAACTACCGCGGCAGGAGGGTGTGCAGAATTCCGAATGCAGTTAACAAAATCCATCGAGCGTGATATTTAAAAACATATGATAGAAAATATCGACAAACGGGTGCGGGCAGAGCAGTTCCGGCAAAGATTGAACAGGGCGCTGCGCGACAGCGGCCTCAGCCAGAGCGCCCTGGCCCGCGCCGTCGGGGTCGACCGCTCCACCATTTCGCAGCTGCTGACCGATGAGGGCGCGCGGCTCCCGAACGCGCATGTGGTCGGCGCCTGTGCCGGTGCGCTGGGGGTGTCCGCCGACTGGCTGCTCAGCCTCTCAGACCGGCCCGAAAGCGCGGCGGAGCTGCTGGCCTCCAGCCTCTCCCTCACCGAGGCGCCGCGTGCCTTGGTGGATGAGCGGATCTTTGACTGGCATCAGGAGGCGGAGGGCTACAAGATCCGCCACGTGCCGGCTGCCCTCCCTGACATGCTGAAAACGCGCGCGCTGCTGGAATGGGAATACTCGCCGCACCTGGGCCGCACAGCCGGCCAGGCCATCGGCGCCTCCGAGGACCGGCTCACCTGGATGCGGCAGTCGCCGTCCGACTATGAAATTGCGCTGCCGCTCTTTGAACTCGACAGCTTCGCGCATGGCGTGGGCTACTACGAAGGACTGCCGGTGGAGGTGCGTCTGGAGCAGCTCGCGCAGTTCGAACGGCTCTGCGAGCAGCTTTACCCCCGCCTGCGCATCTACCTGTTCGATGCCAAGCGGCTCTACTCCTCGCCGATCACCATCTTCGGCCCGCTCCTCTGCGTGTTCTATGCGGGCACCCATTACCTCGCCTTCCGCGACAAAGAGCGGATCGCCACCTTCACAAATCATTTCGACAATCTGGTTCGCGAGGCGGATATAACTGCGCGGCAATTGCCGGGGCGGCTGCGGGCGCTCAGGGCAGCGATCAGCAGTTAAGACGAATTAAGCAGTTGTTCCGCCCGGCCGATACGCCGGGCAGCGCCCGTCCCGCTTCCCCACGGGGCGGACGCTGCTCTTTGCTTGCGAGATCCAGACCTCACACCTTCGGATCCGGGTTCTCCGTATGGCCGTCGACGGCAATCACCTGCCCTGACACCAGCCGCGCTGCGTCCGACCCCAGAAACACCGCCATATTGGCAATGTCGCGGGCTTCGACGAACCGGCCCATCGAAGTCCCGGACGCATAGCCGGCATAGACCTCATCCCGGGTCATGCCCTTGGCCGCGGCCTCACGTTCCAGCACGCCTTCCATCCGCGGCCCTTCCACCGCGCCGGGACAAATCACATTGGCGCGGATGCCAAACGGACCCAACTCCATCGCCAGTGTTTTCATCAGGCCGATAACGGCCCATTTCGCCGAACAATAAGGCGCCCGGTTCGGGTAGCCGTACTGGCCCGCGGTTGAGGACGTTACGACGATTGACCCGGCCTTGGCTGCCTTCATCAAAGGTGCCGCATATTTTGCGGCCAAAAAGCAACCCTCCAGATTGACGCTCACGCATTTGCGCCAGTCCTCCAGCGCAATGTCCTCGATCCGCGCGGTCGGTCCGGCGATGCCTGCATTGGCGCAGAGCACATCCAAACCGCCCCACGTGCCGGCGATCTCGGCAAACAGCGCCTTCACGCCCGCCTCATCGGTGGCATTCACTGCCGTTGTCCGCCAGCACTCCGGCAGGTCTGCCAGCGCCACGGCGCTCACATCCGTGACCCAGACCTGATGGCCGGCGGCAGCAAAGCCCTCCGCCATCGCACGGCCAATTCCAGACCCGCCGGCGGTGATCAGAACCCGGCTCATCGCGGAGCGCCAATCGCGCGGCCAAGCCCCTCGGGTGCCGGCAGCGCCGTATGGGCCTCCGCCAGTTTCGCCAAATTGGCCTCGATATGCGGCGCAGGCGGGGCGGAGCGGCGGGTCGCAAGATCCACATGCAACAGCATGTGCTCGCCGGTTGCCAACAGCCGCTCGCCCGAGAACATCTCGTGCCACAGATGCATCTTCTTGCCCGCGCCCATGATCACGCGGGTCCGCACCTGGATCGGGTCGCCTGCATGCACTTCGTCGATATGGCGGATGTGGGTTTCAGCGGTGAAATAGCTGCCGCCGTTGGCGATATAGTCCGCATCGCATCCGATGATCATCATCAGCCGGTCGGTCGACTGCGCAAAGGCATCCAGATAGCGGCTCTCGGTCATATGGCCGTTGTAGTCGGTCCAGTCCAGCGGCACCACGCGGCTTTGGGTCAGCACCGGCTGGCTCAAGTCCTCAATCTCATCAATCGAGCGCACCAGACCGGCCTCGCCCTCGCGGTTCAGGTCGTGGGCATTCTGCAGCGCACCGGCGCCCCAGTCGTTGTTGCCCAGCGCCCGCATCATGCCCACCAGGTTATCGTCCCGGTGCCGCTCCAGCTCACGGATCGAATACTGGCCGGACTGCGCGTCGGACTGGCCGGCGATCAAGTCCACCAGTTCGTCGGTGAACTGCGGGACATCCATCAGCTTGGTCCAGGGCCACTGCAGCGCCGGGCCGAACTGGGCCATGAAATGCTTCATGCCCGCTTCGCCGCCGGCCACCCGGTAGGTCTCGAACAGGCCCATCTGCGCCCAGCGGATGCCAAAGCCATAGCGGATCGCGTTGTCGATCTCCTCGGTGGTGGCAATACCGTCCTTCACCAGCCACAGCGCCTCGCGCCAGACCGCCTCCAGGAAACGGTCGGCCACATGGGCGTCGATTTCCTTCTTCAGATGCAAGGGATACATGCCGATGGCACTGATGATCTCCTTGGCGCGGTCAATGACACCGGCCGGATTGGCCCCGGTGGTGACCAGTTCCACCAGCGGCAGCAGGTAGACCGGGTTGAACGGATGCGCCACCACGATCTGGCCGGGGTTTTCACGCCCGTCCTGCAGCTGCGACGGCTTGAAGCCGGAGGTGGACGAGCCGATCACCGCATCCGGCGCGCAATGGGCCTGCAGTTCAGCATAGACTTTCTGCTTCAGGTCCAGCCGCTCAGGCACACTCTCCTGAATCCACTCGGCACCCTCGACAGCCTCCGCGATGGTGTCATGAAACGATAGCTGTCCCTCCGCAGGCAGCGCCACATTGCCCAAACCCGGCAGCGAGCGGCGGGCATTGTCCAGCACTTCACCGATTTTGCGTTCCGCATCCGGGTCCGGGTCGAACACCCGCACGTTCCAGCCATTCAGCAGGAACCGCGCGGCCCATCCGCCGCCAATAACCCCGCCGCCGATAATTGCCGCCGATTGCTCCACCATTGTCGTCCATCCTCCGAGGGACCCGGCCGCCGGGCCCGTGTGTTATTCCTTGGTCTGAAGCACCATCTCCAATGCCTCAGGGTCATAGCCGTTGCGGCGCAGCACTGCCTTGGCCTCTGCCAGGTCTTCTGCGCCCAATTCCGGGCTGCGCGCCAGAATCCAGCCCTGTTCGCCGCTTGGGGTGCCGACCACAGCAACCGAGTAATCCTCCGTCACGTCCAGCACCCAGTAATCGCCCCAGGTCAGCGGCAGCCAGCTCAGCCAGGAGACGAAGTTCACCTCCAGCTTGCCCGGCGCACGGACGCGGGCCACCCCCTCCGCCGCCTCGACCGGCCCGTCCAGGCCCTCGCGGCGGCAGCGGTTGACGACATTGATCCGCGCATCTTCCAGCGCGCTGTAGGTCGCTGTCACCCCTTCGCAGCCCTCTTCAAAGCGGTTGGGAAAGCGGGCGATCTCGTACCACGTCCCCAGATAGCGGGAGAGATCCAGATCCTCCTGCACCGTCATCGGCACATCCGTGTCCCGGTAGCCCTCAGCCCGGGCAGAGGCCGCCGCGGCGGCTATCAAAAAGGCTGAGGCAGCAACTGCCGGGATGAATTTGCGGAAGGTCATGGCCGGGATCTCCTGAATCGGGGCGTTGGATTTCATCACACCCCAACGCCCCGCGTCCTGAGCGGTTCCCTCAGCTAGCCGCCGGTGCGCGCTTGGTCAGCCCCAGCTGCTCGCGCACCTCCTGCGGCCCGATCACCCGCGCGCCCATGTTCGACACGATGGTGTTTGCGCGCTCGACCAACTGCCAGTTCTCCGCCAGCACCCCCTTGCCAAGCCACAGGTTGTCCTCCAGCCCGACCCGCACGTTGCCACCCGCCAGAACCGACTGCGCGGCATAGGCCATCTGGTTGCGGCCCAAGGCAAAGGCCGAGAAGGTCCAATCGTCCGGCACATTATTGACCATCGCCATGAAGGTATTCAGATCATCCGGCGCCCCCCAAGGAACCCCCATGCACAGCTGCACCAGCGCCTTCGGCTCCAGCACGCCTTCCTTCACCAGCTCCTTGGCAAACCACAGATGGCCGGTGTCAAATGCCTCGATCTCCGGCTTCACGCCCAGGTCGGTCATCATCTGCCCCATCGCCCGCAGCATACCCGGCGTGTTGGTCATGACGTAATCGGCCTCGGCAAAGTTCATGGTGCCGCAGTCCAGCGTGCAAATCTCCGGCAGGCATTCCGCGATATGCGCCATCCGCTCTGTGGCACCCACCATGTCAGTGCCCGCTTCCTTCAGCGGCAGCGGGTTTTCGGTGTCGCCGAATACGATGTCGCCGCCCATGCCGGCGGTCAGGTTCAGCACCACATCCACCTCCGCATCGCGGATCCGGTCCGTCACCTCGCGGTACAGGTCCAGGCGGCGGCTTGGCACCCCGGTCTCCGGATCGCGCACGTGGCAGTGGACGATGGCCGCCCCGGCCTTGGCCGCGGCAATGGCCGACTCAGCGATTTCCTTGGGCGACCGCGGCACATGCGGGCTGCGGTCCTGAGTGCTGCCGGATCCCGTCACGGCACAGGTGATAAAGACCTCACGGTTCATTTCCAGCGGCATTTGTCTTCTCCCGTCGATGTACAGGGTTTTGCCTCGGGTTATCCCCAGGCTCCTCCCCAGATTCTGATTTGCGCTGGCTCCGACTCTGCCGCAGCCTTTTGCGGCACAGTTTACACCAGGCGAATCGAAGTTGATGAAATCCGCAAAAAACATCCTGCAGCCCGAGAACCGGCCCCTGAAAACCGCGCTGCTGGTGCTGGACGAATGCAACACGCTGTCGTTCGCGGCAGCGGTCGACCCGATGCGCGCCGCAAACCGGCTGGCGGGCCGCGCGGCCTTTGACTGGGATTACGTCAGCGCCACCGCCGAACCGCCGATGCTGACCAGCGGCCTGACCGTGCCCAGCATTCCGCTGGCCCGGCTTGAGGGCTGCGAGCTGCTGATCGTCGTGGCCGGCTTCCAGCTGGCCCGCCACGCCACCCCCAGCCTGCTGGCCGGCCTGCGCCGCATCGCCGCCACCGGCGCCACGATTGCAGGCATCGACGGCGGCCCCTGGCTGATGGCCGAGGCCGGGCTGCTGGACGGCCACCCCGCCACCACCCATTGGGAAGACCTGGAGAACTTCTCCGCCCGCTTCCCGGACGCCGACGTCCGCAACGACCGCTTCACCGTGTCCGAAGGCCGCCTGACGTCGGGCGGCGCAACGCCCGCGATCGAGATGATGCTGCACATCATCGGCGCCCGCCACGGCGCGGGCTTTGCCGCACGGGTGGCCGGGCTGTTCCTCTACGACGGGCCCGCCGCCGAACCCCGCCCGCAAAGCCGGCTGGGCGGCCGCAAGCACAACGCGCTGACCGCCAAGGCCAACGCGCTGATGGAGTCGGCGCTCGACGAGCCGCTGCCGCTCAGCGCCATTGCCGAGACGCTCGGCACCAGCCCGCGCAGCCTGCAGCAGCAATTCCGCCTGCGCCTCAATACGACGCCGCAGGACCACTACCTGCAGCTGCGCCTGGCCGAAGCCCGCCGCCTGGTCACCGACACCAACATGCCGCTGATGGAGGTGGCGATGGCCACCGGCTTCACCTCGCAATCAAGCTTCGCCCGCGCCTTCCGCACCGCGCACGGCACCTCGGCCCGCGACCTGCGCCAGGAACAGGCGCGCCCGACCGCGCACTGACCCCGGCAGAATCCCTTTCACCTGGCTGAAAATATCCCGGGGGTGAATTGCGCCCCCAGCGCAAGAGGGGGCAGCGCCCCCTCCTCCGCCCGCCTCAATAAGGCATCGGATGCGCCCGGTGCGCAGCGTTGATCTCGCCCAGAACCTCCTGGCTCAGCTCCACATCCACTGATTTCAGCAGATGCTCCAGCTGCGGCAGATGCGTCGCGCCAAAGATCGCCGACGCCATGAACGGCCGGGTCCGGCACCAGGCCAGCGCCATATGCACCGGGTCCAGCCCGTGCCGTTTGGCGATTTCCAAATAGGCCGCGACCGCATCATAGACCCGCGGGGAATGCCGCCCCCCCAGCTCCGGGTTGATCGACTTGCGCGAGCCTTCCGGCACCGCCCCGTCCTGATACTTGCCGGTCAGGAGCCCGGTGCCCAGCGGCGAAAACGCCATCAGGCCCACGTTCTCATTGACGCTCAGCTCCGCCAGGTCGGTGTCATACATCCGGCAGAGCAGCGAGTATTCATTCTGGATCGAAGCCACCCGCGGCCAGCCGCGATCCTCGGCGATGCGCAGCCATTGCGCGGTGCCCCAGGCGCTTTCGTTCGACAGGCCGAAGGCCCGGATAGTGCCGCGCTCCACCTCGCGCTGCAGCGCTTCCAGGCAGTCCTCCATATTGGCCAGCACCTCCTCGCGGTTCTGGCCGGAGGGATCATAGGTCCAGTTCTGCCGGAACATGTAGCTGCCCCGGTTCGGCCAGTGGAATTGGTAGAGGTCGATATAGTCTGTCTTCAGCCGCTTCAGCGAGGCTTCCACCGCGGGCGCGATGGTCTTGGACGAGATCGGCGCGCCGTCCCGCGCATGCTTCATCCCCTCGCCGGAGTGCTTGGTCGCCAGGATGTAATCGCTGCGCCGTCCGGTCTTTTCGTTCCAGTTGCCGATGATCCTCTCGCTGTCACCGATGGTCTCCGCGCTGACCGGGTTCACTGGATACATTTCAGCCGTGTCGGCAAAGTTCACGCCTGCCGCCAGTGCCCGATCAATCTGCGCATGGGCCTCGTCCTGCGGCGTCTGGGTGCCAAAGGTCATCGTGCCCAGGCACAGCTCAGAGACCTTGATGCCAGTACGGCCCAACGGGTTCATTTTCATATCGCGCGCTCCCCAGTTCCGGATGTGCCAGCGACCCTAAGGCTCCGCCAGGGAAGTGCAAGCCGCTGCGGACACAGCCCCGTTTGCGCCGTTAACCATTTACCGGCAATCACAGCCGGATCACGCCCGTCTGTGATATTATTAAAATTGTCAGAAACCCCTGCAAAAGGAGTGAGCCATGACACTGTCTATGACCAAAAGTTACAAGGACCTCATTGCGGAAGCCGAAGCCGCGGCGCCTTCGCTCAGCCTTGCGGATGCGCTTGCGGCACATGGCTGCAAGGAGACCGTATTTGTCGATCTGCGCGTCATCCGCGAGATTGAAAAGACCGGCGCGATTGCCGGCGCATTTTCCTGCCCGCGCGGCCTGATGGAATTCTGGATTGATCCGGACAGCCCCTATCACAAACCGGTTTTTGCCGAAGACAAGGTCTTCGTCTTTTACTGCGACAACGGCTGGCGGTCGGCGCTGGCAGCCAAGGCCGCACTGGAAATGGGCCTTCCGCAGGTGTTCTATCTGCGCGGCGGTTTCAACGGCTGGATTGCCGAAGGCGGCCCTGCAGCCCCCTACAAGTGGTAAACATCCGTCCAGCCCTGAATTAATGCATCCCGTCGCTTGCGCCGCCGCTCATTTACCGGCAGCCTGCTCCCGAAATTCCGGGGAGCGACGACTATGCCGCAACAGATCACCAAGGGCGTCAAGGCGCTGCTGAGCGAAGCCAACAGCCTGGTTGAAACCATGCCTGTCGAAGACGCCAAGCAGAAGGTTCTGGACGAGAACTACGTCTTCATCGACCTGCGCGACATCCGCGAACTGCAGCGCACCGGCATGATCCCCGGCGCCTTCTCCTGCCCGCGCGGAATGCTGGAGTTCTGGATCGACCCGGACAGCCCCTACCACAAACCGGTGTTCAACCAGGACAAGACCTATGTGTTCTACTGCGCCAGCGCTTGGCGCTCGGCGCTGAGTGCCAAGGCGGCGATGGAGATGGGGCTGAAACCTGTGGTGCATCTTGAAGGCGGCTTCAGCGAATGGGCCAAACAGGGCGGCCCGGTGGTCCCCCGCGAGGGCTGAGCCGCGCAGACTGCAGCAGGCAGCCTGTTTCCTCCGGCGGCACGGCGCCTCCCCCTTACACGGTTGCTGTGCTGCACGGTAGCCCGGGTGCTGCCGGTGCTCCGTTTCCGCGTGTTGCAACGCTGCGGCCGCAAATCTTGGATCGAGACCTTTTCCAAAGCGGTTTTTTCCAGGCGCTGGAAGACGCGCTGGCCTTTGCCTGACAGCGCCCGCGCCACAGGTCACGATTGAGAACAAATAGTGAACATGCTATGTTCCCCCCATGCCGACTCACCTGCTTAACCGCCGCCGCCACAGCCCCCGGCCGGCATTGCCCCTGACGGAGGGGATTGCCCTGGAACACGGCCGCACGCATGAGGCCTGCGGCCCCGCCCGCCACCGCTTTGCGCTCTGGCTGGCCGCCGCCGCCCAGAAGGCCGCCAGGGCTGCCGCGCCGGACGCAGCCCCGGGGCCGGTGCTGTGGCTGCCCCCGCCGCGGGGCGGCCGCCAGCTGAACCCGGACGGGCTGGCCGCCTGCGCCAGCCCCGCCCGCTTCCTGTTCGTGCAGGCCGCCCGGACAGAGGATCAGCTCTGGATCATGGAGGAATCCCTGCGCAGCGGCGCGGCGGCGCTGGTGGTGGCCGAACTGCCCGAGCCGCCCGCCATGACCCCGGTGCGGCGGCTGCACCTGGCGGCGGAGGCCGGCGGGCGCTTCGGCCCGGCGCCGCTGGGCCTGCTGCTGACGCCTGGACAGGGCGGCGCCCAGGGCATCGAAAGCCGCTGGCACCTGGCCCCTGCCCACAACCTTCTGGTCCATAACCGCTTGGTCCATGACCGTTTGACCGGCGAGGGAACAGCAGGCAGCCAAAGCTGCTGGAGCCTGCAGCGCCTGCGCGCCCGCACCCTGCCGCCCCGCAGCTGGCAGGTCCTCCAGGCCGCCGCCGGCGGCGCGCTGCGGGCTGTACCGGCGCCCCCGGCAGCCTCGGATCCCCCTCTGCCCTCCCAAGACCTGCCCAGAGGATTGCCCCTCCGCCTGCCCGATGGCAAGGCTGGCGCCCTCCCGCTCCCGCAGGAGGCCCTGGCTGCGCCAGCGCCGCCTTAGCGGCTTTGGGCAAAAAGCCGGCGGCTGGCGGGAGCCCCCGCTGCATTGGGAAAGGGTGCACGGCCTTCACGGATGCACGCGGGAAAGTGAGCCGCCCCATCGGAAAACCCGGATAAGGTCAGACAGCAGGCCGCAAGAACGGATTGGGAACCCTATGCACACAACCCGGATACAGCGCCGCACCCTGCTGGCCGGCCTCAGCGCCGCACTGCTGGCGCCGCAAGCGCTGCTGGCAGCGCCCCTGCCGTACCGCCTGGTGCCCGAGGCCACGGATGTCCGCTTTACCTTCCTGCTCAACGGCCAGCCCCAGCAGGGCCGGCTTCCTGTGCGCGCGGCCCGCATCCGAATCGACCCGCAGAATCTGGCCCGCAGCCAGGCCGACATCACCCTCGACGCAAGGCGGGCCCGGACCGGGCTGATTTTTGCCACCGAAGCGCTGAAAAGCCCGGGCATTCTGGACACCGCCCGGTTCCCGGAGATCCGCTTCCGCTCCACCCGGATCCGCCTCGGGCCGGACGGGCGGCTGTCCGGCGGCGCCCAGATCACCGGCGATCTCACCCTGCGCGGCACCACCCGGGCCATCACCCTGCAGGCCGCTCTCTACCGCCGCCCCGGCACCGCGGCGGACGATCTGCGGGAACTGGACGTGCATCTGTCCGGCCAGCTCAGCCGCGCGGCCTTTGGCGCCACCGGATACGAAGGCCTGGTGGCCGACCAGGTCGGCCTCGCCATCAGGGCCCGCATCCGGCAAGCGCGCTGACCCCGCCTCAAGAGGAGCCGAAAAGCACCGCCGCGCAGAAATACGACACAGGTTTGGCGCAAAACGGCTGGCAATGCCGCCCCAGCCTGTCATGGTCGCACCGTTATGCGCCTGATCATCTCATTTGCCGCCCTGTTCCTTTCCGTCATCCTGCTGCAGCTGTCGACCGGAGGCGTCGGCCCGCTCGATGCCATCTCGGGCCTGACGATGAACTTCACCAAAGAGCAGATCGGCCTCCTGGGCTCTGGCCATTTCTTCGGCTTCTTTATCGGCTGCTGGTGGGCGCCGCGGCTGATGGGCAGCGTCGGCCATTCCCGCGCCTTTGCAGTCTGCACCGCGCTTGGCGCCATGGGCCTGCTGGGCCACACGCTGACCGATAACCCCTATGCCTGGGCCGCGATGCGGATGGCCTCCGGGCTGTGTGTGGCGGGCAGCTACACGGTAATTGAGGCCTGGCTCAACGCCAAGGTCACCAACGAAACCCGCGGCCGCGCCATGGGCACCTACCGGCTGGCCGACCTGAGCGCCTCGCTGGCAGCGCAGCTGATCATCGCAGTGCTGCCGCCCGCGGCCTATATCTCCTATAACCTGCTGGCGCTGCTGTGCTGCGCGGCCCTGCTGCCGCTGACCCTGACCAGAGCCAGCCAGCCGGAAACCCCTGACGCCCCGCGCCTGCGCCCCAAACTGGCCTGGCGCTGCTCGCCGCTGGCAGTCGCCGGTGTGATTGTCGCTGCGCTCAGCTCCGCTTCCTTCCGGATGGTCGGCCCGGTTTACGGCCAGGAGGTCGGCCTGGAGATCGGCCAGATCGCGTTCTTCCTCGCTTCTTTTGTGCTGGGCGGCGCGCTGGCGCAATATCCGATGGGCTGGCTGGCCGACAAATACGACCGCCGCTGGGTGCTGATCTGGCTGTCGGGCGCCGCCATTCTCAGCTGCGGCGTCACCATGGCGGCCAGCGGCACCGGCATTTGGGGCGTCATGCTGACGGCGGGTTTCTTCGGCTTCACAACCTTCCCGATATTCTCGGTCTCTGCCGCCCACGCCAACGACTTCGCCACCTCTGCCGAGCGGGTCGAGCTGTCGGCGGCACTGATGTTCTGGTATGCGCTTGGCGCCATCGCCTCGCCCTATGTCTCCTCGGCCCTGATCGACACCTTCGGGCCGCCGGCGCTGTTTGCCTATGTTGCCGCCGGGCATTTGCTGCTGATCGTGTTCGGCCTCAGCCGGATGCGGGCCCGCCCGGCACCGGAAGAGCG
Organism: Leisingera sp. G5_S3_59_S7; assembly: GCF_054968485.1. Lineage (NCBI taxonomy): Bacteria > Pseudomonadati > Pseudomonadota > Alphaproteobacteria > Rhodobacterales > Roseobacteraceae > Leisingera > Leisingera sp. G5_S3_59_S7. The sequence goes on along the minus strand of NZ_JBQKUH010000023.1, from coordinate 11,231 downwards.
CACCAGCTATGTCTATGCGCCGCGCACCTCCTTTACCATCGGCCGCCTGCTGAAGCGGGCCCGCGAGCGGCGGTAGCGCCTGCGCCCCAATTTTTCACCGAAACCAGCAGCCGGGGTTTCCGCCGCGCGCGCCATGCGCTAGACGGGCCTTTGACGCATTACCTGGATGGATGGCATGGCACGCATTCTGATCACTTCGGCGATCCCTTACATCAACGGGATCAAGCATCTGGGCAACCTGGTGGGCTCGCAGCTGCCTGCCGATCTGTATGCCCGGTTCCAGCGCGGACGCGGCAATGAGGTGATGTTCCTCTGCGCCACCGACGAGCATGGCACCCCGGCGGAACTGGCCGCCGCCAAGGCGGACAAGCCGGTCGCGGAATACTGCGCCGAAATGCACGCCATCCAGTCGGAGATCGCCAAGGGCTTTGCCCTGTCGTTCGACCACTTCGGCCGTTCCTCCAGCCCGCAGAACCACGCGCTGACCCAGCATTTCGCAGGCAAGCTGGCCGAGGCCGGCCTGATCCGCGAAGTCACCGAAAAACAGGTCTATTCCCACGCCGACGGCCGCTTTCTGCCGGACCGCTATATCGAGGGCACCTGCCCCAACTGCGGCTATGAACGCGCCCGCGGCGACCAGTGCGAGGAATGCACCAAGCAGCTGGACCCCACCGACCTGATCAATCCGCGCTCCGCCGTGTCCGGCTCCACCGACCTGGAAGTGCGCGAGACCAAGCACCTGTACCTGTGCCAGTCGCAGCTGAAGGATCAGCTGGACGCCTGGATCGACTCCAAGAAGGACTGGCCGGTTCTGACCACCTCGATTGCCAAGAAGTGGCTGCATGACGGCGATGGCCTGCAGGACCGCGGCATCACCCGCGATCTGGACTGGGGCGTGCCGGTCAAGAAAGGTGATGAAGACTGGCCCGGCATGGAGGGCAAGGTCTTTTATGTCTGGTTCGACGCGCCGATCGAATACATCGCCTGCGCCGCCGAATGGGCCGAGGCCAACGGCAAAGCGGATGCCGACTGGCAGCGCTGGTGGCGCACCGACAAGGGCGCCGAGGACGTAAAATACGTCCAGTTCATGGGCAAGGACAACGTCCCCTTCCACACCCTGTCGTTCCCGGCCACTATCCTTGGCTCCGGCGAGCCGTGGAAAATGGTCGACCACCTGAAATCGTTCAACTACCTGAACTATGACGGCGGCCAGTTCTCCACCTCGCAGGGCCGTGGCGTGTTCATGGATCAGGCGCTGGAGATCCTGCCGGCTGATTACTGGCGCTGGTGGCTTCTGAGCCACGCGCCGGAAAGCTCTGACTCCGAATTCACCTGGGAGAACTTCCAGCAGTCGGTGAACAAGGACCTTGCGGACGTGCTCGGAAACTTCGTCAGCCGCATCACCAAATTCTGCCGCTCCAAGTTCGGTGAAGAAGTGCCCGCAGGCGGCGAATACGGCCCGCAGGAGCAGGCGCTGATCGACGAGCTGACCACCCGCATCCGCGCCTATGAAGGCCACATGGAGGCGATGGAGGTCCGCAAATCCGCGCAGGAGCTGCGGGCGATCTGGGTGGCCGGCAACGAATACCTGCAGTCCGCCGCGCCCTGGTCGGTGTTCAAGGAAGACCCCGAACGCGCCGCTGCGCAGGTGCGCCTGGGCCTGAACCTGATCCGCCTTTACGCGGTGCTGTCGGCACCCTTCATCCCGCACGCCACCGACACGCTGATGGCGGCGCTGAACTCGGACGACCGCAACTGGCCCGAGGACGTGGCGGCAGCGCTCTCCGCCCTGCCCGCAGGCCACGGCTTCACCGTGCCGGAAGTACTGTTCGCCAAGATCACTGACGAGCAGCGCGAAGAGTGGCAGACGCGCTTTTCCGGCACCCGCAGCTGAGGCTGCCAGCACAGACTTTATAAAGGGCCGCCCGCCGGGCGGCCTTTTCTGTTGGGTGTATCCCGTTGCGCCATCACAAAAATTAAATCTTACTAAAAAACTCGGATTGACATACCTGAGCAATTAATTCAGGAATACAGGCATTCCAGCCAGCCTGACTCGGTTCAGGCGAGCCCGAGTGACCTGTCATCAACCGAGATCGCCCCCATGCCGAACGGAGACAGCCGCCCCCGCGGCCCTCAAGTCAAGGAGCTGGAACAGGAAGACATGCGCCAATTGTGGCCGCAGGTCTTTGCGTCGTCCGGCGCTCTGTCCGGCTTTTGTCTGGAATGGCTTCTGGACAGGGCGGAATTCAGCAATGGGCGAAAGTCATGAACCAGATTGCCTCCAAGCCGGTGCCAACCACCGCAACCACCGAAGTCTTCCCCACCTACCATGCCGAGGACCTGACCCGCGGCGGCGTGCAGGCCCGCATCCTGCTGAACGGACAGATCTACTCGCTGCGCATCACTCGCGCGGGCAAGCTGATCCTGACCAAGTGAGCGGACGGCCATGAGCCCTGAGCAATCAACGCCCCGTGGCGGTGTGACCGTCGGCACCCTGTCCGATCTGCCGCCGCTGGAAGCCGGTGCGGTGATCTACTTGCGCCACTGGTTTTCCAGCAGCGAAACCCGCGAACAGATGCGCCGCGACTTCCAGGTGAACTTTGGCCCGGAAATGGCCGAATCCGCGTTCGAAGCCTTTGGCTATCTGTGCAACTTCTGCGCCGCCCACGGCCGCCGCCCGCTGGTACGCCACGGCATGACCTGCAAATGCCTGGGCGCGGATGAGAATTGCTTTGCCAACCTGCTGGCCTCCGCCGCCGAGGGCCAGCAGGACGACGCGCATATCCTTGCCTCGCTGATCGTCACCCCGCGCAAGGCGCAGGAGCTGACGCGGCTCGCCTCCGATTGCGGCCTGCTGATGCAGCAAATCATGAGTGCTCAGCTGCCGCCGCAGCCGGCCCGCCCTGCCAGCGCCACCCTTCATTGAATTCACAGAACCCAAGGACGCTTATCATGAAATCCCTGTTTTTCGCAGGCACAGCCCTGGCGGGCCTGACCTTTGGCGCCTCAGCCGCCCTGGCCGCTGACAAGACCGCGGTGCTGACCAACTATGCCAATATCGCCGAAGCTAAATACCAGGACAGCCTGGCCACTGCGCGGGTGCTGAAGGCCGCTGTGGACGCGCTGGTCGCGCACCCCTCTGCCCAGACCCTCGCAGCCGCCCGCACCGCTTGGATGGCCGCGCGCGTGCCCTATCAGCAGTCCGAAGTCTTCCGTTTCGGCAACGCCATCGTCGACGACTGGGAAGGCAAGGTGAACGCCTGGCCGCTGGACGAGGGCCTGATCGACTATGTCGACGCGTCTTATGGCGGTCCGAGCGACGAAAACACATTGGCGGCGCTGAACGTAATCGCCAACCCCAGCTTTGAGCTGTCGGGCAAGGCGGTGGACGCGGCCAAGATCACCCCGGACCTGCTGGAAGGCGCCCTGCATGAGGCCGACGGGATCGAGGCCAATGTCGCCACCGGCTACCACGCCATTGAATTCCTGCTCTGGGGCCAGGATTTGAACGGCACCGAACATGGCGCGGGCGACCGCCCCTGGACCGACTACGCCCAGGGCGAGGCCTGCACCAACGGGAACTGCGGCCGCCGCGGCGACTACCTGCAGGCGGCGACGGATCTGCTGATATCCGACCTGGAGTGGATGGCCACGCAATGGGGCACTGAGGGCGACGCCCGCACCGCCCTGCTGGGCGACGAAAACGCGGGCATCACCGCGATGCTGACCGGCATGGGCTCCCTGTCCTATGGCGAACAAGCCGGGGAGCGGATGCGCCTCGGCCTGATGCTGAACGACCCGGAGGAGGAGCACGACTGCTTCTCCGACAACACCCACAACAGCCATTACTACGACGGGCTGGGGGTGCAGAACGTCTATCTGGGCGAATACGTCCGGGTGAACGGCGAGTTGGTCTCCGGCCCCTCCCTGTCGGATCTGGTCGCTGCCAAGGACGCGGATCTGGACACTGAGATGCGCGCCAAGCTGGCGGACACCATGCTGGCGCTTGGCCGCATCAAGACTGCGGCGGAGGCGGGCCTGTCCTATGACCAGATGCTGGCCCAGGGCAACGTCGCCGGCGAGGCGCTGGTGATGGGCGGCGTCAACGGGCTGATCGACCAGACCCGCTCTATCGAACGGGTTGTCACGGCACTGGATTTGGACGGCGTTGCCATCGAAGGCTCCGACAGTCTCGATAATCCCTCGGCAGTGTTCCAGTAGGAAAACCAAACTACCGGGCAGTCGCGGGCCGCAGTTTCTGCGGCCCGTATTTTTCATCGCGAGGCAAATCCCAAGCGTTTCACTCTGGTTAAGACTTGAAGCCTAAGCAAATTTGTCGGATATATTGCCCAACGGAATCACTTGGCCATTTGCGCCACCGGGCAAGGACGCAAGCAGCATGATCGTTTGCCACTGCACGAACATATCGGACCACGACATCCGCGCCGCCATCGACTGGATGCGAAGCGCCGATCCCGAAACGATAATCACCCCCGGCAAGATCTATCACGCCTTGGGAAAATCCGCCGATTGCGGCGGCTGCATGCCGCTTTTCCTCGACACGATGCGTTCCAGCAGTAAGCTGGAAGTACCTGCGCAGCTTACGAATTTACGCGCAGCATCAATTCGGGAGAAAAGTAATGAAGGGCGACGCCAAGGTCATCGACTATCTCAATAAAGCGCTGCGCCACGAGCTGACGGCGGTCAGCCAGTACTGGCTGCACTACCGGCTGCAGGACGATTGGGGCCTGGGCAGCATGGCCAAGAAAAGCCGCGAGGAATCCATCGAGGAGATGGAGCACGCGGATAAATTGATTGAAAGGATTTTGTTCCTCGGCGGCCACCCGAACCTGCAGAAACTTGACCCGCTGCGGATCGGCCAGACGCCGAAAGAAACCCTCGAATGCGACCTTGCCGCCGAAGTGGACGCCCGCGCGCTCTACAAGGAAGCCCGCGACGCCTGCAACAAAGCGGGCGACTACGTCACCCAAAAGCTGTTTGAAGACCTGATGGCGGATGAAGAAGGTCACATCGATTTCCTCGAAACGCAGCTTGAGCTGCACGACCGGATCGGCGCCGAAAACTATGCCCAGCTCAACGCTACCAAGATGGAAGAGGTTGAAGACTAACCTGACGCTGGCTGCCGCTTTTGCGGCGGCCACGCCCCTTGCGGCGATGGACCTGGCCAGCCAGTACCAGGCAGAGCCGCATCTCTCCCCCCTTCCCCGCACTGACGCCGAACGGTCCCGGATCGGGGCCGTCACGTCTCCCGCCACGGATTTCACCGCGCCTGAACCGTTTGAGGATCTGCCCGCAGGCGCCGCCACCGTGCGCGCCCGGCCGGATGACGAGGCGTTTTCCCAGCATTCGGCTAACCTGAGCTTTGAACAGGAGCTGGAATTCAAGCTCGGCAACGGGCTGTTCAAGAAGATCTGGGTATTCTCGCCCGCCTCCACCAAAGCCTCCGACGGTCTCGGCCCGCTGTATAACGCCCGCTCCTGCCAGCGCTGCCACCTGAAGGACGGCCGCGGCCATGTGCCGGAGCAGCCGGAGTATGCTTCAACCAGCATGTTCCTGCGCGTCTCCGTCCCTGGCCCGGTGCCGCCGGAACTGCAAGAAATCGGGGATTATATCGGCACCGCGCCGGACCCGAATTATGGCACCCAGCTGCAGGACTTCTCCGCCCCCGGCATTACCCCGGAATACACGCTGCAGGTGGCGTATGAGGAATTCGAGGTTGCCCTGAACGGCGATGAGACCGCCACCCTGCGGCGCCCCAGCTACACCGCCGCCAACCTTGGTTACGGCCCGCTGGCCAGGGGTGCCATGCTCTCCCCCCGCGTTGCGCCGCCAATGATCGGACTGGGCCTCTTGGAGGCGATCCCAGCCGCCGATATCCTCGCCCATGCGGATGAGGAGGACGCTGACGGCGATGGCATATCGGGGCGCGCCAATCTTGTCTGGTCGCAAGAGTTCAACCGCATCTTGCTGGGCCGCTTCGGGCTCAAGGCCGGGATGGCCACGGTGCTTGAGCAATCCGCCAGCGCCTTTTCCGGCGATATCGGCATTTCCACCCCCCTGTTCCCGGCACATGCGGGCGAATGCACCGGCCGGCAGGCCGCCTGCCAAACCGCCCCGCACGGCGGCGGTGATTCCCGTGAAACCGAAATCGACCAGCCGAACATGGATCTGGTCGCCTTCTACAGCCGCAACCTCGGCGTACCAGCCCGCCGCGGCACCAACGACCCCCAGGTGCTGCGCGGCAAGCAGGTGTTCTACAAGGCGGGCTGCCCCGCCTGCCATGTGCCGAAATACGTGACCCACCGGCTGCAGGACCGCCCGGAACAAAGCTTCCAGCTCATCTGGCCCTACACCGACCTCTTGCTGCACGACATGGGCGAAGGCCTTGCCGACAACCGCCCCGAGGGACGCGCCACGGGCCGCGAATGGCGCACCGCGCCGCTGTGGGGCATCGGCCTGACCCAGCAGGTCTCGCCCCGCGCCACCTTCCTGCACGACGGCCGCGCCCGCACCTTGCTGGAGGCCGTCCTGTGGCACGGCGGCGAGGCGGAAGCAGCGAAAACCCGCGTGGTGGAACTGCCGCCAGAAGACCGTGCCGCCCTTATCACATTTCTGGAGAGCCTCTGATGCGCGCCTTGGCCCTGACCCTTGCCCTGGCCGCGGCCCCCGCCGCGGCGTCGGAACTTTCCAGCACCATCACCGATCAACTGATCCTCCCGGTATTTGAAGAACTGGCAGCAGATGCAGCAGCGCTTGCGGATGCGGCAGAGAAAGACTGCGACCCGCAATCTGAAAGCCTGCGCGCGGCCTACGGTGAAGCCTTCGACGCCTGGATCGCCGCCAGCCATTACCGCTTTGGCCCCACCGAAACGGACAGCCGCGCCTTTGCGCTTGCGTTCTGGCCCGACAGCCGCGGCAAAACACCCAAGGCGCTGGCCAGCCTGATCCGAAGCGAAGATGCAGGCATCAAAAGCCCCTCCGGTTTTGCCAGCTACTCCATCGCCGCCCGCGGTTTTTATGCGCTGGAATACCTGCTGTATGATCCGCAGCTTTCCACCGCCGGCAGCGCGGATTACCGCTGCGCCCTGACACGCGCGATCGGCACCGACATTGCCGCGACGACACAGGCCATCAGCACCGATTGGCAGCAGGGTTTCGCAGCAGACATGCGCGAGCCCGCCAAGCGCTACCGTACTGAAGAGGAAATCACCCAGGAGCTGCTGAAGGCACTTACCACCGGGCTGCAGGTGCTGGACGACATGCGCCTTGGCCGCCCGCTGGGCACCTATCAAAAGCCTCGCCCGGACCGCGCCGAGGCCCGCCGCTCCGGACGCAGCTTGCGCCATGTACTGGTGTCTCTGAACGCGCTGGAGCCGCTGGCCCTGTCGCTCGCAAAGGGGCACGGGGACTTGCAGGAAAAGATCACTGCCCGCTTTGCCAGGGTCCGCACCAAGGCTGAAACCCTCGGGGATCCCGACTTCTCCGGCGTCTCTGATCCCGCAACCCGCTTCCGCATTGAATCGCTGCGGCAGGAGATCAAGGACCTGCGCGTGCTGATGGGCGAAGAACTCGGCCCTGCCCTGGGCGTCGCGGCCGGTTTCAATGCGCTGGACGGCGACTAAGCGAAAGGATGGATCAATGACCTCGCGCCGCGGATTTCTGGCTGGCCTGATGGCCGCATCCCTCGCCCCGCAGGCCAGCTGGGCCAGCGCAGGCAGCCCCGCCTTTTTGTCCGCAGGCAGGGATGCCGGCGGCGCCTTTCTGCTGGCCGGCCTCACAGAGACTGGCGAGATCCTGTTCCGCCACCCCTTGCCCGGCCGCGGCCATGCTGCCGCCGCGCACCCCAGGCGCCCCGAAGCCGTCGCCTTTGCCCGCCGACCAGGCCGCTTTGCCGATGTGATCGACTGCCGCAGCGGCGCCGCCATCGCCCGGCTGGAGCCGCCTGCGGGGCATCATTTCTACGGCCACGGCATCTTCTCTCCGGACGGCAGCCGCCTGTTCACCACTGAGAACGACTATGAGACTGCGCGCGGTGTCATCGGTGTCTGGGATGCCGCGGACGGCTACCGCCGCATCGGCGCCTTCAGTTCGGGCGGCATCGGCCCGCACGACATGGCGCTGCGACGCGGCGCGCCGGGGCTGGTTGTCGCCAATGGCGGGATTGAGACCCATCCAGACAGCGGCCGCGCCAAGCTGAACCTGCCCAGCATGCGCCCGAACCTCAGCTACCTCAGCTTTGAGGGCGGCATACAAGAGCAGATGGAACTGCCCCGCGAGTTGCACCTGAACTCGATCCGCCATTTGGCAATGCGCGCCGATGGCACTGTTGGATTTGCCATGCAGTGGCAGGGTGATCCGGGTGAGCAGGTTCCCACCACGGGGCTGCACCGGCCCGGCAATGCGCCGCGCCTGATGGCGGAGAACGACGCACGGGTATTGAACATGAATGGCTATGGCGGCTCTGTTGCCTTTTCGGACGATGGCACCCGGATCGGCGTCACCTCCCCCCGCGGCGGGGTATTGCAAGTGATGGACACCGTCAGCGGCGCGCTGCTGCGCGAATACAGGATGCGCGATGTCTGCGGGCTGGCGCCTTCTGCGGGCGGCTTTACGGCCAGCACCGGCAGCGGCCAGGTCTTTGCAATTTCAGACGCCGGCCAGCACCGGCTACACCGTGCGGACCTGGCGTGGGACAATCACCTGATCCCCCTGCACTGACACTTTGCCAGGCTGCAAACGAAAAGGCGCGCCCCAGCGGTGCGCCTTTTCGTTTTGCGGCCTTGCGAAACAAAACCGAAAAAGAATGATGACTCTCCGCGCGCATCACGCTAAGAAACCGCTGCGAAAGGAAAGCAAATGGATGCGATTGGCCGTCAGAACGAGATCATCTCCCTCCTGAACCGGCAGGACCGGGTCGAGGTCGAGGATCTCTCCCGCCGCTTTGGCGTGTCCTTGCAAACGGTGCGCGCCGACCTGCGCGACCTGTCGGCGCGCGGCGCCCTGTCCCGCGTGCACGGCGGCGCTGTCCGGGTCAGCTCCGCCGCCAGCCAGGACTATGAGGACCGGCGCAAGCTGAATGCCGGCAACAAGCTGGCAATGGCGGCCCTGGCGGCAGAGCTGATCCCCGACAATTGCTCGCTCTCGCTCAACATTGGCACCTCGACTGAACAGGTTGCCCGTGCGCTGTCCGGCCACAGAGGCCTTACAGTTATTTCCAATAATATAAACATTATCAATATGATGATGGGCGGCCAGGCCAAGGATCTGATCCTGGCCGGCGGCACCGTGCGGCAGAGTGACGGCGCCATCGTGGGCGAGGATGCGGTGGACTTCTTCTGCCGCTATAAGGTTGATTTTGCCATCATCGGCGCCTCGGCCCTGGACGCCGACGGCGCGGTGATGGACCACGACGCGCGCGAAGTTTCGGTTGCCCGCGCGATCCTGAAAAACGCCCGCCAAAAGGTGCTGGTCTGCGACGGCAGCAAGTTCGAACGCTCCGCGCCGGTGCGGATCTGCAATGCGGCTGATCTGGACGTGGTGATCACCGACCGGCCGGTGCCAACAGAATTTGCTGAGGCCGCACAGGCCGCAGGCACCCGAATCCTCACCGCAGGACAAAACGAAAGCAGCGAAAATGACTGACACGCCCGTAACGGATCTTTTCATCATCGGCGGCGGCATCAACGGCTGCGGCATCGCCCGTGACGCCGCCGGCCGCGGCCTGTCGGTGACGCTGGCAGAGATGAATGACCTTGCCTCCGCCACGTCCTCCGCCTCGACCAAGCTGTTCCACGGCGGCCTGCGCTACCTGGAATACTTCGAGTTCCGCCTGGTGCGCGAAGCGCTGGTCGAGCGCGAGGTGCTGCTGAAGGCGATGCCGCATATCTCCTGGCCGATGCGCTTTGTGCTGCCGTTCCACAAGGACATGCGGTTCGACAGCGAAACGCCGACCTCAAAGCTGCTGACGACCTTCATGCCGTGGATGAAGGGCCGCCGCCCGGCCTGGCTGATCCGTCTGGGACTGTTTCTGTACGACAGCCTGGGCAAACGCGGAATCCTGCCCGGGACCGCCAAACTGGACCTGACAAGCGACCCGGCGGGCCGCCCGCTGAAAAGCAAATTCAAAACGGCGTTCGAATACTCCGACTGCTGGATCGAGGACGCCCGCCTGGTGGTGCTGAACGCGCGTGACGCAAAGGCCCGCAGCGCAGAAATCCTGACCCGGACTGAGGTTCTGTCGGCCGAGCGCCATGCAGATCACTGGCTGATCCGCACCAAGGACCACGCCACCGGCGCCGAACAGGAACACCGCGCCAGAATGCTGGTCAATGCAGGCGGTCCGTGGGTGGCCGATGTGCTGCATCAGAAGCTGGGCCAGAACAGCCGCGAGAACATCCGCCTCGTGCGCGGCAGCCATATCGTGGTGCCAAAGCTGTTCGACCACGGCCGCTGCTATTTCTTCCAAGGGACTGACGGGCGGATCATCTTTGCCATCCCCTATGAGCAGGATTTCACCCTGATCGGCACCACCGACGCCGACCACCCGGATCCGGACACCGCACCGGTCTGCACAGAAGCCGAACAGGACTATCTGGCGGCCTTCGCATCGGAGTATTTCGAGAAGCCGGTGACGCGCGAGGACATCGTCTGGACCTACTCCGGCGTGCGCCCGCTCTATGACGACGGTGCCAGCTCCGCCACCGCGGCCACCCGCGAATACGTGCTGACGCTGGATCAGGCGCAAGCGCCGCTGCTCAATGTCTTTGGCGGCAAGATCACCACCTACCGCAAGCTGGCCGAGGCGGCGCTGGCCAAAATCGGCGAGGTGTTCCCCCAGCTGCCCGCCGACTGGACCGCAGGCGTGGCGCTGCCCGGCGGCGATTTCCCGGTGGAGGATGTGGCAAAGCTGACATCGAAACTGGCCGCGGACTACCCGTTTCTCACTCCTTACTGGGCAGGCCGGATGATCCGCGCCTATGGCACCGAGACCTGGGAGGTGCTGGGCGACGCCAACACTGCCGGCGATCTGGGCCAGGACTTTGGCGCCACCATCACCGCGCGGGAGCTTGACTGGGCGATTGCCAGCGAATGGGTGCGCGCAGGCGACGATTACCTGTGGCGGCGCACCAAACTGGGCCTGCGATTGGATGAAGCCCAGCGGGCGGCGGTGGATGCCTACATCCAAGGCAAGGCTGCACAGCTCGCCGCAT